>CAZJRT010000048.1:0-9990 GCA_964548445.1 uncultured Pseudobdellovibrionaceae bacterium | reverse complement strand
CAGGAAGTCGGACGTGGGTCCGTCGCCACCGTTCTGGTACAGCGTGGCACCTTGAAAACTGGCGACAGTTTTATCGCAGGAGCTGAATGGGGTCGCGTCAGGGCGCTGCTGGACGATCGCGGCAACAGCATCGATCAAGTCCTTCCAGGACAACCGGCGGCCATAATCGGCCTGCAAGGTACTCCGGCAGCCGGCGATAAATTTATCGTAGTTGCCGATGAGTCAAAGGCTCGTGAAGTCTCCGAGTACCGCCACCGCAAGCGCCGTGAAGCTCAGGCTGCTATCGCAGCCAAAAAACGTACCACGCTTGAGGACCTGCTTGAACAGGCCCGTGATGGCAAAAAGGCTGAGTTGCCTGTTGTTATCAAAGGTGATGTTCACGGGTCGGTAGAAGCTATCATCGGCTCTTTGAGCAAACTGACTGAAGAGAATAACGAGATTGCAGTAAATGTTCTGCACTCCGGTGTAGGCGGCATAACTGAATCTGATGTAATTCTCGCCCGGGCTTCCGGCGGCATTCTCATAGGTTTTAATGTACGTGCAAATCCTCAGGCCCGCGAAATGGCACAGCGTGATGGCGTCGAGATCCGATATTATAACGTTATCTATAATGTTATTGACGATGCCAAAGCTATCCTTAGCGGCCTGCTATCTCCTGAACTCCGTGAAGAATATCTGGGTCAGGCAGAGATACGGCAGGTATTCAACATCACCAAAGTTGGTAAAGTTGCCGGTTGTATGGTCACCAATGGTGACGTACGTCGCGGTGCCAAGGTACGCCTGCTCAGGGATGATGTTGTTATTCACGAAGGCAAACTCAAGACCTTGCAGCGCTATAAAGACGAAGTCAAGGAAGTTAAAGAAGGCATGGAATGCGGCATTGCTTTCGAAAATCACGACGATATCAAAGAAGGCGATATTGTTGAATGTTTTGAGGTCATCGAGCATAAACGCGAGCTTTAGTCAATGAAACAGCACCATTCAGGAGGCGCATCGCAGCGCCAGCTGCGCGTGGGAGAACAAATCCGTCACATCATTGCGGAAACGCTTCAGCGCGGTCATTTCCATGATGAGGCATTAATGGATTCTGCCAGAATTACAGTTACAGAAGTGCGGGTAACCCCCGACCTGAAACATGCAAAAGCGTACGTTATGCCACTTGGCGGCGAAGACAACGACAACATCATCACGGCGCTCAATGATTCCGCTTCATATTATCAAAAGGAAATAAATCGGCAAACAAATCTGAAATTTACTCCCCGGCTACATTTCACACATGATCCCAGCTTCGCTCAAGCTGAGCGCATAGAAACACTGCTAAGGAATATTCCCAAATCCAGCGATGAGTAGGCGCAAAGGAAATTCGATAAACGGCTGGGTCAATCTCGACAAGCCCGGCGGTCCTACATCCACTCAGGCATTAGGTGCTGTTAAGCGATTACTGCATCCACTAAAAGCAGGACATGCTGGAACCCTTGATCCTTTGGCAAGCGGCATTCTGCCAATAGCTCTTGGGGAGGCGACCAAAACCATTCCTTACGCGCAGAACGCCCTTAAAACTTACAGCTTCAAAGTCTGCTGGGGAGAAGAACGCGATACAGGAGATCTGGAAGGACAGATCACATCCCGATCAGATCACGTCCCTGCCCCGACGGATATTAGCGCGATATTACCGGAATTTATCGGAGAGATCACACAGATCCCCCCTAAATATTCGGCTGTAAAAATTGATGGGCAACGAGCTTACGACCTTGCCCGCGAGGGAAAAGACGTACAAATACCCTCGCGCCGTGTATTTATTGAAAAGATTGAATTAACCGGCTGCAGTGATAGAGAAGCCACCTTTAAAACCGTTTGCGGGAAAGGCACTTATGTGCGCTCTCTTGCCGTTGATATGGCTCGCAAGCTAGGCACTTTCGGATATATAAGTGAATTGCGACGGGAAGCCGTAGGCCCATTCACCCTGGACCATGCGATTTCACTGGACATTTTAGAGAAAATGAGTGAAAGTGCGCGCCTTGAAGAGGCATTGCTTCCGCTCGAGACCGTGCTGGACGACATCCCGGCTCTGGCCCTGAGAGAACCGGAAGCAGCGCGGCTTAAGAACGGTCAGAGCCTGAGCTTTATATCCCGCCCGGACATGGAACGACTTGAAAAGGCAGGCATGGAAATCAGACCTGATACAGTTCAGACAGCTTTAGCTCTTATGAGCGGCAAACCTATCGCCATAGTGAATATCACTGGTGTTGAAGTTAAAACTGCTCGAGTTTTTAACCTTTAGAAATCTGGAGGAATCGATGTCGGTTACAGCTGAAAGAAAACAGGAACTAATTAAAGACTATCAGACAGACAAAAACGATACCGGCTCACCGGAGGTTCAAATTGCCATCCTGACCGAGCGCATTGTTAATTTGTCCGATCACATGAAATCGCACAAGAAAGATTTTCATAGCCGCCGGGGCCTGCTTGCCCTGGTTGCCCAGCGACGTAAATTGCTGGATTATCTGAAGCGCAAAAATGAAGGTCGTTATCAATCACTTATCAAACGACTTGGCCTGCGACGCTAATGCACTAGATTAAATGGGGCGGTTTTAAACCGCCCTTTTTTTAACTGTTGCATAACGCTAAGGACATGGAACTAAGCAGTATTTTCAACACGGTCGCAGAATTGCCCACGGCATTAAGGATAGCCGCAATTTATGGCAGCGTTCTGTTTTTCTCGCTGCCGACAAGCCTTATATATAATTTATTGCTAAACCCGGACCGTATCAAAAAAGGCTGGCGCCCGGATTTATTCGGGTTTTCTGTCACCCCACCCGACCGCACGGATGTTTATATCAACTTTTTCGGCAAGCCTCACTTTGCCGCTGACAAGGCAGGCGTGCATATGCATAGCCTTGGCATGCCGTTTCTGCCGCTTCTGTGGACCAAAAGAAAAATCTCTTTTAACCCGCTCTTGCGCTCACATGAAGACAAGCTTGATAACCTCGTAACACAGGACGGCAATATCATCACTCTGCCACTGGTTACCCAGTTTCACGTCGAAAAGCCTTTGAAATTCGCTTTCTCCGCAGAAAGCCTTAAAGCCGCATCACTGGCAATTAATGACCGCGTAAAAAAGCATGTTCAAATTAAGGTAGGAAATATGAATACAGCCGAGATTTTCGAGATGGCCAGAGCCCAGTCTGAAAACGGATTCAACATTCTTGACCTTGATGATAGACGAATGGCTTCGGACCTTGCGGAATTTGGCGTTAAAGTCGACAGCGTGTTCGTCTTTGAACCGCAACTGGAAGAGATACAACAGGATGCAAGGGCAATCAGAGCTTCACAAAGAGATCTTAGCAACATTTACAAGGACACTTTTGAAGAAATATATACATCTACCTTACAGACTATGCGTGAAGCCGCGGAAGAGGAATTAGCGGAAAACGAAGATGCAGAAAAATCCGCTGAAACCAGAGAACAGAATTTGAAAGATATGAAAGAAAAAGCGCTCGCAATAGCCAAAGACCAGGCTGAAGAAGCCAAAAGAAATGCCCAGCAAATCTTTTTCGCCCAGCGTCTTGGAGGCAAGGGGCTAGTTAATATAGACAAAATGAACGGCATGACGGACATTGGCGGCCAAAAAACCTCCAGGCCCAAAAAGTTCGAGCCGGGCTGACCCCGGATGTGGTTACGACGTGGCTTTTTCTTTCAGCATGTAGCGCTTTGTTATCTTGCCATTTTCAAATTCAACGACTACAGGCACCCCGGTTTCCATCTCCGCCTTGTTGATTGTATCGGGCGTTTCAAGCCCCAGTATAATCAGCATGGCGCGCAGTGAATTACCATGTGCAGCAATCAATATATTTTCACCCGCCTTAACCAATGGCTTGATGTTCTCCTCATAGTAAGGACGAACGCGATTTTCAACGACATCCTGAAGGCACTCGCCTCCGGGCGGACGAACGTCATATGAGCGGCGCCAGATATGAACCTGCTCATCACCATACTTCTGACGGGTCTCATCCTTGTTAAGACTGGTCAAATCGCCGTAATCACGCTCACGCAGATCTTCATGCTTAACCATAGTTTCCATCAGATCTTTCTGCTCAGCGTTTTCAAGCGCGATTTCAGCGGTGTGATAGGCACGCTGTAAGGTACTGGTAAAAACCTTGTCGAATTCTATTCCAGCTGCTTTCAAGCGCTCACCTGCATCTTTGGCTTCTTCACGACCAAGATCACTTAGATCTATGTCGGAAAAGCCTGTAAAGCGGTTTTCCAAATTCCATTGCGACTGACCGTGGCGCAAAAGCACTAGATAATTAGGCATAACTATTCCTTGATATGATGTATAAACTTTTTGCCCAACCGTTGTAATACCTGTCCGCTCCGCTTTCAATGCTTAAAAACTTTGACTTTTATTCCAATAGAGTGCATTTACCTAGACAGGGTATTTCTGGTGACTGATCTGTCGGTTGACTGTCAAACGCATTGATTAAGCATATGAATGTTTTTGACTGTCCACCGAAAGTCACATCCCGGAATTCCCCGTTAAAAAACAAACTTGAATCCCTGGACCACAAGGCCAAGGGATCACCTGTATACAAAACAGGATTAAAAACGAAAGGAACATATATGTTTAAAGTATATCGCAAGGAAATTGATTTCGCCGGAAAGAAGCTGGTACTTGAAAGCGGAAAAGTTGCAAGACAAGCTGATGGCGCCGTTATGGCATCAATTGGAGATACAACAGTTCTTTGTGCGGTTGTCGGCGCAAAGACCATGAAACCAGGTCAGGATTTCTTCCCGCTATCAGTACATTATCAGGAAAAAACCTATGCAGCTGGTAAAATTCCTGGTGGCTTTTTCAAACGCGAAGCAAAACCTTCAGAAAAAGAAGTCCTTACCAGCCGTCTGATTGATCGCCCTATTCGCCCGTTATTCCCCAAAGGTTTTTTAAATGAAGTCCAGGTGATAGCCACTGTCGTCTCTCATGACATGGAAAACGATCCCGATATAGTAGCTATGATCGGCTGCTCAGCAGCCTTGACCATTTCGGGCCTGCCTTTCTTTGGCCCGATTGCCGGAGCCCGCGTTGGCTACAAAGACGGTAATTACGTAATCAATCCTGATGTTCAGGAAATTAATGATATGGATCTTGATCTGGTAGTAGCCGGAACTCAGGAAGGCGTTTTAATGGTCGAGTCCGAAGCCCGTCAATTACCTGAAGATATAATGCTCGGAGCCGTTATGGAAGGCTGGAATTCGTTTCAACCTGTAATAAACGGCATCATTGAGTTCGCTGAAATGGCCGCCAAAGATCCATGGGATTTACCCGTTGCGCCTGAAACCATCAAGAATATGGCCGAAAAACTTAAAACCAAATACGGGCCGCAAGTTAAAGCTGCTTATGAAATTGTAGAAAAACAAGCAAGGCAAACTGCCCTCAACGAAGCTCGCACGCAAGCTGTAGAGGAGTATCTTGATGAGGAAAATGACATTACCGAAAACGTAATTGCCTCAAAGTTCAAGAGTCTTGAATCAGATATCGTACGCGGCCAGATTATTGAAACCGGCAAGCGTATAGATAACCGTGACACAAAAACAGTTCGCCCGATTGTAGCCGAAGTCGGAATACTGCCACGCGCTCACGGCTCCGCTTTGTTTACTCGAGGCGAAACACAGGCTCTTGTTGTAACAACGCTGGGCACCGGCCAGGACGAGCAAATCGTCGACGCTCTGGCTGGCGAGTACAAGGAAAGCTTTATGCTGCACTATAACTTCCCTTCATACTCTGTTGGAGAAGCTGGACGCATGGGACCTCCCGGACGCCGCGAAATCGGCCACGGCAAACTGGCATGGCGCGCCATTCATCCGTTGCTGCCTAAAGAAGAGGATTTCCCCTACACCATTCGCACAGTTTCGGAGATTACTGAATCCAATGGCTCTTCCTCAATGGCCACAGTTTGCGGCACCTCCCTGTCGCTGATGGACGCCGGTGTTCCCTTGGCCAAGCCGGTCGCAGGTATAGCCATGGGTCTGATCAAGGAAGGGGATGATTTCGCCGTATTGACCGATATCCTGGGCGATGAAGATCATTTGGGAGATATGGACTTTAAAGTAGCCGGTACGGATAAAGGCATCACTTCTCTTCAGATGGATATCAAAATCACTTCCATCACCGAAGAGATTATGAAGATTGCTCTTAATCAGGCAAAAGACGGCCGTATGCATATTCTGGGTGAAATGGAAAAGGCCATTTCCAGCTCACGTTCCGGCATTAGCCAATACGCACCACAGATTGTTACATTGCAGATTCCAACTGACAAGATCCGTGAAGTCATCGGTACTGGTGGTAAAGTCATCCGTGAAATCGTTGATACTTCAGGTGCTAAAATCGACATTGATGACGACGGTACTATCAAGGTGGCCGCCGTCAATCAGGAAGCAATTGATAAGGCCGTTGCCATGATCAAGGGCATCACCGACGAACCGGAAACAGGCAAAGTATACGAAGGCAAGGTCGTCAAGACTGTTGATTTCGGGGCGTTCGTTAACTTCATGGGCAGCAAGGACGGACTTGTACATATTTCCGAACTTGCCGATTATCGTGTCGGAAAAACCACGGATATCGTCAATGAAGGCGACGTTGTTAAAGTTCTGGTTATTGGTCAGGATGACCGTGGCAAAGTTAAACTTTCCATGAAGCAGGTCGATCAGGAAACCGGAGAAATTCTGGAAGGAAAAAAGGCAGACCGCAAAGATAAAGATACTAAAGAGGCTGCCGGTTGACCTTAAAACTACCTCCTATTATTGGCCACCGTGGTGCCGCTGCCTATGCTCCTGAAAATACTATCGAGAGTATACATACGGCAGCGGACATGGGGGTGCAATGGGTTGAACTTGACGTTAAATTGACCAAAGACATGGTCCCTGTTCTTTTTCATGATGAAACACTCGAAAGAACTACCAATGGCTCTGGACCACTCGCAGAAACCGACTTGTCACACTTGCGCGAACTGGAAGCCGGAAGCTGGTTTTCTGAAGGCTTTGCAGGTATCAGGGTCCCTACTCTGGAAGAAGCCATTGAAGTACTGATCGAGCGAGGACTTGGGCTAAACCTTGAAATCAAGCCTTGCCCAGGGCGGGAAGTGGAAACAGCCGAAGCTGCTCTGGATATTCTTTCCCAATATTGGGACGATCATAACCGCTTATTAATTTCCAGCTTTCAGCACGGCTCTCTGCAAACGGCAAAGGAGATGGCTCTGGACTGGCACAGGGCCTTGCTCTTGAATGAAAACCACCCTGAAAACTGGCAGGAGATAGCTGAACATCTCGAAGTTTCATGTGTCAATTTTAATGGAAACACCTTGGAAGCCGACAAACTCCACGAAATTCTGGATGCAGGCTACGCCTCTTGCGCATATACTATCAACGAGCCGGAGCTTGCCAGATTGTTACAAGGGCTTGGCGTGACCAGCCTGATTTCGGATGCCCCGGACATAGTTGAAGAAGCTATTCTGACCGTTCATTAAGGCCTGGTATTTAAACAATCACTTTATCGTGACTGAGCTATGTCCGTTATCACCGGTTTAATCAAGAACCTGAAACCAATCGATCTTGCCGCTTTTCGAATATCGGCCAGTGAAGCAGGCTTTCTGGTTCTCGTTACGCTATACATCATAGCCAGCTATATCGCTGCAGATTTTTACGGCATTGCGGATAAATTTGATCCCGTTCTTTACCTTGAAATCAGCTTTAGCCTTCTGAAATATTTTGCATGTGCAGGAGCTTTGCTTGCCGGGGCATGGATCTGGTATGTGATGCTGTGCATTCGGCCTCACAGATTAACAAGATATCTATGGAATGAATTAAGTAGCGGCCCATTACGCAAGGACCGTGTAGCGCGGGCCATACCGATATTTTTTGCTATCATGGCAATGCAATCAGTATTTACCAGCATGAAATCAATGATCCCGAATTTCAATCCTTACGAATGGGATCCATTTTTTGCCGAGCTTGATTTCGTATTACATGGAGGCAAAGACCCATGGATATGGCTACAGCCAATATTCAGTGCTCATCCTTTGCTCACAGAATCTGTAAATGTGATTTATAATCTTTGGCTAATAATAGTTTTCTCAGTTTTAGGGTGGCAATTACTATCGTGGAAAAAGCCTCGGTTACGCATGCAGTTTTTCTATACTTTTGTGATTAGCTGGGCTGTAAACGGTACATTGCTGGCGATTATCTTTTCCTCAGCGGGACCATGTTTTTATGAAGGCATAACGGGATCTGACAGGTATATGCCTTTAATGGACCACCTGCATGCCGCTTCGTATTTTCAGGATCCGCTTTGGGCGATCAATGCCCAGACGTATCTATGGGAGCATTATATCAATAGCGCTACCGGAATAGGATCTGGCATCTCGGCAATGCCAAGTATTCATATAGCCACAGCATTTATATTAATGTTGCTCGGATGGAAAAGTAACCGTTTCTGGAAGATTGCTTCTTTGGTTTTCTTTATTAGTATCCTGATAGGCTCCGTACATCTGGCGTGGCATTACGCAATTGATGGTTATGTGGCCATCATGACTACTTATATAATCTGGATATTTTCCGGCTGGACGGTCAAAACACTGGATTCAACAAATAAGGTAGCAAATCTAAAATGAGAAGACCTATACATGCATTCGCTGAAGAGTTTCGTACATTCGCAGTAAGAGGCAATGTTATCGATCTCGCCATAGGTGTGGTTATCGGGACAGCATTTGGCAAAATTACCAATTCATTGGTAGCCGATATCATCATGCCACCGCTGGGGCTGTTAACCGGCAACCTGGATTTTAGCGATTATGCAATAGTGCTGAGGGAAGCTACAGGTGAAATGGATGCGGTCGCCGTTAACTATGGCCTGTTTATACAAACATTATTTAATTTTTTGATAATCGCGTTCGCTATGTTTCTGGTAATGAAAGGGGCAAATCATCTGCGCACCTTACAGGAAGAAGCGCCGCCGGAGCAAAAGCCAGCCCCACCACCACGTCAGGAAGTTTTGCTTGAAGAAATCAGGGATTTACTGAAAGCCAGGAAAAAATAAAAAAGGGTATCAGCTGCCCTTGCCGTTAGCTGTATCATTTTTTACTGAAATACCGGTCAGGTTTTCATGGGGAGGCATACCCATCACCTTAAAGCCGCTATCGACATAATGGATTTCGCCGGTAGTGGCAGAGGACATATCTGATAGCAAATAAACACCTGCGAGGCCAACTTCCTCGAGCTCAACATTGCGGCGTAACGGGGCCGTTCGTGTATTGTATCGGAATGTCTGACGAGCATTTCCAATAGCAGATCCGGCCAAGGTTTTCATCGGCCCTGCTGAAATCGCATTAACCCGGATCCCTTCACTCGGGCCGAGATCTGCAGCGAGGTACCTTACAGATGTCTCCAGTGCCGCTTTTGCGATCCCCATAATATTGTAATTAGGCATTACTTTTTCAGCGCCGTAATATGTCAGAGTCAGGGCCGAAGCGCCCGGGTTCATTAAAGGCCGCGCCCGGCGCATTATGGACGTAAAGGAATAGCAGGATATATGCATGGTCTGCAGGAAGTTATCCAGGGTCGTATCAACGTAACGACCTTTGAGTTCCTCCTTACGAGAAAATGCGACGGCGTGTACTATAAAGTCGAATTTTCCCCAGCTCTTTTCGAGAGCAGCGAAGACATCATCAAGATTTTCTTCATCCTGCACATCACAAGGCAGAACTATTTTTGAGCCGACACTTTCAGCCAGAGGCTCGACTCGTCTTTTAAACGAATCCCCCTGATAAGTAAAAGCCAGTTCAGCACCGGCATCATGGGATGCTTTAGCTATTCCCCAAGCTAGCGAGTGGTCGTTAGCCACCCCCATAATCAGCCCTTTTTTCCCATTCATCAGCCCGGAAGGCGCACTAATTGTCATTATTGTTTAGTCCTTATATTTCGAAAAAGCCAATGAACAGT
>CAZJRT010000047.1:0-10043 GCA_964548445.1 uncultured Pseudobdellovibrionaceae bacterium | reverse complement strand
ATGGTAGGGCGTACAGCAAGGCAGGAATGTTCGGTTACTTGAGGGCCGCCAAAATTTACCAAGCGAACTTTAACTATATCAAAGCTGGCCTCGTGTAAAACTTTAGCGTTCAAACGCATCCATTCATCGAAATCAAACTTAGGCGCTCCCTTGGAAAATCTGCTGATATCAAAGGCTTCCACCAGTTCTTTAATGTCAGTAATAGGTTCGATGGAATCAGAAGAACCAAGACGCGCAAGAAGACTGACGAGTGCCATGGGCTCGATACCTTCTTCCTTCCGCAAATCCTGTACGCTCATAGAGCCTAGTCGTTTTGAAAGCTTTCCGCCCTCGATATCATTTATTAATGGAAGATGGGCAAAGAGAGGAGGTTGATCTCCTATGGCTTTGAACATCTGGATATGTGCCGCGGTATTGGAGACATGATCTTCTCCACGAATAATGTGGGTCATATTGTAATCTATGTCATCTATTACAGAGCAGAGGTGGTAAAGCGGTCTGCCATCTTCACGGATGACGACGGGATCTGACATAGTCTCTCCCTGGAATTTTACCAGTCCGCGAACCATATCTTGCCACTCGATAGTTTCATGTTCGAGTTTGAAGCGCCAATGCGGCTTGCGGCCTTCTTCCTCATATTTCCTTTTTTGTTCATCAGTAAGATCGACGGCTGACCGGTCATAAATAGGCGGCAGTCCACGGGAGAGCTGGGTTTTGCGTTTAAGTGACAGTTCTTCCGGCGTTTCATAACAGGCATAAAGATAGCCATCGGCCTTTAATTTGCCGATTATTTCTTCGTAGCGTTCAGTACGGTTTCTCTGGCGGGTCTTTTCATCCCAGTCCATTCCCATCCATATCAGGCTGGATTCAATAATCTCTTCATATTCGGCTTTTGAGCGTTCGGTATCGGTATCATCTATTCTCAGGAGGAAATGGCCGCCCGCATTCCTCGCGAACAGCCATGTAATCAGGGCTGTCCGGGCATTGCCGACATGAAGATTTCCTGTAGGTGATGGTGCAAATCGTACTCTGACTGACATATTCTCATTTTCCTTTTTAAGCATTTTTATCTAGCAGATATGCGTTTTGCATACAAAACAATATTACCCCGTGAAATATTATTGCGCCAAGAGCCGGGTAGTTGTAATAAATTGCTTGTCAGAGGTGGTATTATATAATACAAAACGGAAATTGGAAAAGGCAAGAGGGGGAAGCATTTAAGATGAGTGATGAAATTGCATATGGTACGCGCTATTCGGACATGTTCAATGTCGCTGTTGAGATTTGCCAAGCCGTTTATGTGCCCCGATTATGCGATGTGATCGATCTGCCTGCTTCTGGCAAAATGATTGGTAATCGGATATCGACGGTCGCGGCCAAAGGCGCGTGAGGTGATCTTGATCCCCGGAGGGGCCTGCCGTCTTTTATATTCAGCAATATCTAGCATGCGCCACACCTTGCGAACGAGTTCCCCGGAATGTCCTCGGGCGGCAATTGATTTAATATCCATATCCTTCTCAATAAGACAGGATAAAATGTCGTCCAGAATTTCATAGGGCGGCAAGGAGTCCTGATCTGTCTGCTCTGGCTTTAGTTCCGCGCTTGGAGGGCGAGTGATACTTCTCTCTGGAATAACCGGGCTTTGAGTGTTGCGCCATTTTGAAAGCTCATAAACCTGAGTTTTATATAAATCTTTCAGGGGATTAAAGCCTCCACACATATCACCGTAAAGCGTTGCATATCCTGTAGCCATTTCTGACTTGTTACCCGTTGATACCACCATGTAACTGCTACTGTTCGATAGTGCCATAAGTAACATGCCACGGCATCTGGACTGAATATTTTCAAAAGTGGTTTCCGGAGTATCTTCATCAAGATGAGGCTCGAGGCTCATGCTGAACTGATCGATCAGTTTATCTATGTCGATAGTATCCAGTTGTATATTTAAAGCTGATGCTAGAGAGGAGGCGTCCACTTTACTTTCTGTAGACGTGTAAGGGGAAGGCATCATCACGCAGCGAACTTTGTCGGCTCCTAATGCATCTACTGCAATCGTTGCACAAAGTGCGCTGTCGATCCCGCCGGAAAGACCGATCAGGACCCCCGGAAAACCGTTCTTGTGTACGTAGTCTCTTAATCCTGTAACGAGTGCTTTGTATATTGCCTCGGTATTTTCAAGTTTTGGGGTTACTTCACTTTTGATGAATTGCCATTTCCCATCATGCTCGACAATAGAAAGAAGCCGGGTTTCTGCCTCGAATTCGCGCATGGCAAAAACTTTTTTTCCTTTTTCATCTATTGCGAAAGAAGAACCATCAAAAACCAGTTCATCCTGTCCACCTACCTGATTGATATATAAAAGCGGGAGGCCGGTCTCATTCGTTCTTTTTTGCGCAATTTCGAGCCTGGTAATGCTTTTTGTGCCTTCGTAAGGAGAGCTGTTAGGTACCAGCAGCAGGTCTGCTCCAAATTTTTTCAGGCTGGCGGCTGGCTCCGGCGACCACATGTCTTCGCAGATCATGACCCCAAGTTTGCAACCGCGAAACTCAATCGGTCTGGGCAAAGGTCCTGAGGCGAATACCCGCAATTCATCAAAAACGCCGTAGTTGGGTAGTTTGTTTTTGGTGGTGATTGCCTGTATTTCGCCGTTTCCTATTAATAGAACCGAATTATAGGTCTTTCCTTCTACTCTCCATGGCGTTGGCAGTAAAAGGTGCTCTGGCCTGTTCCGGCTTTCTTCAATGAGTTTTTGTACATGCCGCTCTATCTGATCGATAAAGAAGGGTTTGAGAACCAGATCCTCGGGAGGGTAGCCACAAGTGACCATCTCCGGAAATGCCAGTAATTCAGTGCCTTCCGGGCATTCACTCCAAGCCTTCCGAATGAGATCCATGTTACCGCTCAGATCCCCGACGGTGGGGTTAAGCTGGGCAATGGCTATGTTCAGTTGGCGGCTCACGGTTTATTCGGCTGCTGCCGCGCTTAACGATGTTGGTCGCAAAGATTTCCGCAAAGGCCGTAATTCTTCAGCCAGCAGGAATGCCAGTTCAAGAGCCTGATTGGCATTAAGACGAGGGTCACATGCCGTGTGATAGCGCTCCGATAAATCAATATCTGAAATGTTATGAGCGCCGCCAATACACTCTGTTACATCCTGACCTGTCATTTCAAAATGAACTCCGCCGGGGTGGGTGCCGATTTCGTCATGAGCTGCGAAGAACCCTTTAACCTCAGCAAGGACATGTTCAAAATTTCGTGTCTTGTAACCGGAAGAGGCTTTGATGGTATTGCCATGCATTGGGTCGCAGGCCCATACGACGTTTCGACCTTCGGATTGTACAGCTTTTAGCAAGGGGGGCAGTTTTTCATTTACATGCTCGTGCCCCATTCTTGTAATCAGAGTAAGACGGCCAGGTTCATTATCTGGATTAATCACATCGATTAATCTTATCAGGCTGTCCGGATCCAGAGCGGGCTGAACCTTTAGTCCGATCGGGTTCTTGATGCCACGGACGAATTCCACCTGAGCATGGTCGTCCTGATTGGTGCGGGCACCGATCCACAGAAAATGCGCAGAAGTGTCGTACCAGTCGTTAGTCGTGCTATCAACTCTGGTCATTGCTTCTTCATACGGTAGAAGCAACGCTTCGTGGGATGTAAAGAAATCAGTTTCCCGGATCGTGGGAACGGTCTCGCTGGTGACGCCACAGGCAGCCATGAAGGCCAGGGCATCGTCAATACGGCGAGCCATATCGTCATAGCGTTCGCCAAGCGGGCTATCTTTAACGAAATCAAGGTTCCAGCGATGAAGCCTTTGCAGGTCAGCGTATCCGCCCTTGGTGAATGCACGGAGAAGATTCAAGGTGGCTGCTGCCTGATGGTATGATTGCAGCATTCTTCTGGGATCGGGTCTGCGGCCTTCGGGGCTGACCTCGAGCGTGTTTATGCTGTCGCCGCGATAACTGGGGAGCTTTTGACCGTCTTTGGTTTCGAAATCATCAGATCTGGGTTTGGCAAACTGGCCGGCCATACGGCCTACTTTAACCACAGGTACCGAACCTGCAAATGTCAGGACAACGGCCATTTGAAGAATAACCCGCAATGTGTCCCGTATTTTATTGGCGTTGAATTCACCAAAGCTTTCGGCGCAATCTCCGCCTTGCAAAAGAAAGGCTTCGCCAGCTGCTACTTTGCCAAGCTGCTGCTTTAATTCTCTAGCTTCTCCTGCAAATACCAGAGGGGGCATATTTGCAAGGGATGCTTCAACTTCACTTAATACAGCTGAATCATCGTAAGCAGGTAATTGCTTTGCCGGTTTACTCCGCCAACTGTCCGGTTTCCATTCACTCGCCATTTTTATCTCCACATAAAGGTAGAAGTATGCCAACAATTAGGTAATAGTTGAAATGATTGCAAGCTTCATATAGTCCCGTCCGATTTAAAATGTCAGAAAAAAGCCAGCTCTGGAAACAACGTCTAAAAGCAGTGCATGAGATAGCATCTGCGTTAAGTGCCGACAAACTTGAGAATCATACGTTACAGGATGTTGAGAAAAGCCTCGCATTTTGTATGAAAACATTTGATGAAGACTTTGAGTTATCGGTAAAAAAATTATCACGTATGCTCGCCTTTTCAGAATTTGAAGAAGACAAGGGCAGATACATAGCTTCGCTGCGTAATACACTTGCCGAATGGCAGGCGGGAGCAGGGCCCTCAATTCCGGCCATGATAGCTGGCTGGTATGAATGTCGTGGCTTTGATGGCGCCAGTGACGAATGCGATCCTTTTATTACTGCATCACTAGCCGCTGGATTACTTGCAGAAATTCCGGTGCCTGCTTCTGAAATTAAAGGATATCACGAACATCCTCATTTCAGGGAAGTTGCTTTGCTGAGTATGATTGCTCTTAGCGGCGAAGAATACCTGAACGATACAATGTTTCCGATTAGCGTCGCGGCAAAACAGGTAACCATTTCTGCTGCGCATGATCTCTTCCATACAGGAAAGGATAATGCCAGTAATGGTCAGTATGTTCGGTATTATCTTGAGCAGCGTTCTTTTGATGCCTTTGAACCCTATTTGCGCTATTGCGGGTTACCGGAAGAATATATCCAGGATGTTCACACCGCTATCCTGATAACAGAAATCATGACCGGGGAAGGCAGAGAGTATTCAGCGCATCAGTATTTGCGTCAGGCATATGAATATCATTTTCAGGGGCAGGGTAGACCAGACTTGCCCGATGAGTTGAATCTTCTTTTTTCGGAAGAGCCCGGCATTAGGGACACAAGAGGAAGAGAGCTGACCTTAACGTGCATCAGGATGCAGGAATCTGATACAATTTGTTCATCGCTTGATGAGGATAGTTTTGATTTTAGATTCCGGCAGTTGCATACCGAGAACCCGGATAAATATCCGGAGTCTCCCAAAGAAGGAAGCTTTATCGGTTTTGTGCATTATATATTCACCAGTGGTAAAAAAGAGATTAGCCAGCGTCCCGAGTTCCTCTCTCCTTTTTACCGTGCATGGTTTCAGGACCGGCTCGATAAAGTTTGCGAAGGTGCTGCTGGCGGTATTTTACCTAAATAAAATTACGGTCATTAATGGAAACTTTTAAAGACGTTCTGCTCATAACGCTTCTTATCCCTCCGGTCATTTTTATAGTGCTCACGGCTCATGAGCTTGGACACTACTGGGCTGCAAGAATTTTTAATGTACGTATCGGCAGATTTGTTATTGGTTTTGGCCGCCGGGTCTGGAGCCGGGTAGACAAAAGGGGCGTCGAATGGGTCATTAAATCTATTCCTGTAAGCGGGCATGTGCATTTGGCAGGCAAAGATGAAAAAGATCTGAAATACATAGATGGCAGACTGTTTGCAGATTCCCCTCTCCATGTGCAGATGATGGTCGTTGCAGCAGGTCCGGCCATAAATGTGATGCTGCCATTTCTATTATTTTTCCTGGCTCTAAGCATAACGGGATTGCCAGTGGTGCCTCCGGTTATTAATGGCATTGAAATTAATGAAGTCGCCTATAAAGCAGGTATTGTTCCCGGAGATAAGATCGTTGCGGTTAACGGAGAACCGATAAGCGCTTATCATCAGGTCAAGGCTGTCACCAAGCCCTTGCCTCCCAAGCCGGTGAGTTTGCAAATAGAGAGAGAAGGAGAGGTGCTGCCGTTTATTGTGACGCCTTCGGTCATCGACTACCTGAATGATCGCGGGTTGGAAAAACGTCACGGAAGGCTCGGTGTGATGGTACGTCATCTGCCCTACAAGCTAAAAGCGATAGAAATGGGAGACGGTATGGATGTCGTTGATAAACCGGATCTTGCGCGCGAGCTGCTACTTGATCGCCTGGGCGAAAGGGTGGCATTGGGAATGAATTCAGTGGATGGTGAGCGGCATTATTATCTTGTTGATTTGCACGAAGCTTCTAACGCGCACCTGCGTGATCCATCCCACGAAGATTACAATTCTTTTCATACAGGCAGGCTGAAAGATAATGTTTATCTTCGCCTTTCACCGTCCGAAATACTCCAGGAAACTACAAGGCAGTCATTACGGGTTATTGGCAATGTTTTGCAGATACCATTTCAGGTGTTTCCGGTAGATTCAGAAGAATTGGCGCCACAGGCGCTTGTCTCTACTGATACATCGTTGTCCAAGTATATGACCTTTCGGTTCTTTTATATGGCCTCGCTTATTTCAGTGTTTATCGCCATGATTAATCTCATACCCTTGCCGGGACTGGACGGCAGCAAGCTGATGCTGGGCATAGTTGAAGCAGCCGCTGGCAAGAGGACGGCAGAAAAACACAGAGCAGCAATTCTCTTTTGGACACTTGCTTCACTTTATTTGACGGTTCTGGTTGTTAATATTCCTGATTTGTCTGTTTATCTCGGTAAAAAAGCAGAACAGGCTGGAGAATTTATTGGCGATATAAATGATCCTTGATGTGAACGGTTGGTTTATTTCTGGCAGTTGATCCTAACGATGTTTGAAAAACAAAAGCAGGATATTGAGAATTTAGAGGTATTGGCCGACTGGCTGGATACGAAATTCGTAATTCCGGGTACCAAAATACGTTTTGGGGTTGATGGAATTCTGGGGCTGATTCCTGGACTGGGAGATACCATTACCGCATTGGCTACTGTCTATATTATAGGATCTGCTTCCCAGCTTGGGTTGCCGCGCCACTTGTTGATGCTGATGGCATGGAATGGTTTCATTGACTGGCTGGCAGGGTTAATACCTTTTATTGGAGATATATTCGATATAGGATTTAAAGCTAATCGCAGGAACGTGGACCTCATACGCAATTACTTGTACAAACAAGAAGATGAGCATGCCATTGAGGGCGAAGTAATAGAAAAAAATATTTCCTGAAAAAGAAAGTCACATTATGAGAAAACTGGTTTGGGTTTCGCTTGTTTTGCTATCTGCCTGTGCCTGTCCGCGCACGGAAGACTATGGCAATAATCCTTATGAAATCGAACGGACTGCAGGCAGCGGTATGGTTCACAGAGGCTGTTTGACCCCGGATTTTCGCTGATGACATAGGGAACCGCTACAAATCTTCCGGAGTTGTTTTCATTAATGAAGCCAGTCCAAGGAAAATAAATGCGGTTAATTCTTTCACTTGTAATCCCTTTTATACTCATGGCGTGCACGGACGTCACCGGACCGGAAGCCAGACATTATGGTGAAGTGCAGGTTCCTTCTGCCAAAGTAGTAGTAAGCAGATATCAGCCAGTTGCAGAAGGAATAGCGGCCGAACACGCGGGTGTGCCGGTTGCGTATCTTCCACCGCCCGGATTTTGCCGTATCTGGTACCCTGAAAGGGTGCCAACCAGACAGCCGGAAGTGAGTGCATGCAACGTTCAGGTGCCACCCGGGGCCATACTTGTCAGGCGATGATACGCACGTAGTTTATTGACTTTTCAGGGTACTTATGCCAACTCTGTTTTAATCAGGTTTGATAGTTATCAGGCTCGATTTTTTAACGAAAGCTCCTTAAAGATTAAGGACATATATTCCTTAAGCTCCAGGAAGACTACCCTTAAAAAATCGGTGTGCCAGCGTAAAAGGCCAGCCGATATCAGACTTTGATAAGGTTTTAATTTAAGGAGAGTTCTTCCGATGGCTACCGGAACAGTTAAATGGTTTAATACTCAAAAAGGTTACGGCTTCATTCAACCTGACGCAGGCGGAAATGATGTTTTCGTTCATATAAGTGCTGTTGAAGAGTCTGGATTTCGCTCGCTTGCTGAAGGGCAGAAAATCAGCTTTGAAGAGCAGCATGATCCTAAGCGTAACAAGATCTACGCTGTCAATCTTCAAGAAGTCGCTTCCTGATCAGCCGTTATTTCCCTGATATTTATCAGGCCATGCGCAAATATCGGCAATAGGGCAAGATGAGCATTTTGGTTTGCGGGCGGTACAAGTGTATCGCCCGTGAAGTATAAGCCAGTGATGTGCGTGCTCGAGAAATTCATCGGGCACTATTTTTTCAAGTTCAGCCTCGACTTTTTCCGGCGTGTTGGCCGGGGCTAATCCTGTTCTGTTGGATACGCGGAAGATATGAGTATCAACGGCGATTGTTCTTTGCCCGAAAGCGATATTCAAAAGTACATTTGCGCTTTTTCTTCCGACCCCCGGAAGCTTGACCACCTCATCACGACTTTGAGGAACTTGCCCGCCATAATCTTTAACCAGAGTTTTAGAAAGGGTCATTATGTTCTTGGCTTTATTGTTAAAAAGTCCAATGGTTTTTATGTGTTCTTTTAGGTCCTCCATGCCAAGTTCCAGCATATCCTCAGGCGAGGAAACTTTCGTAAATAGTTCTTTCGTAGCCTTGTTCACGCCTTTATCTGTAGACTGGGCGGATAGCACAACGGCTATTAAAAGCGTATAGGGGTTGGTGTATTCAAGCTCAGTTTTTGGGGCTGGATTGGCTTGTTGAAGGCGACTGAAAAACTCGTAAATATCTTGTTTGTCCATTATTAGTAATCAGCTTATTCAAGGGATGGTTTTTAGCATATGGATCATACTTATCAATCCGTATCCGAGTCTATTGATTATCTGGCTCATCTTGGCAAGTTGCCTGAGAATGCCGGCAATGATCAAAAGCAGTTTGGTATACTGAAAGACTGTCTTGACTTGTGCCGGGCTGCGGATTTTTTCTCTGTTGGTTTTGATTGCGGTGTTGCATACAGCGACTTTGTTGATTGCCAAACAGGTTTTCCTGATGCAGTAGTTTACGGGTGGCATCACTCCCCATTTGGAGAAATCCAGATAGGTCAAAGCGAAGAGAGGGTTTGCTGGATTGGCTTCAGGCAGAATAACGATAGAGAGTATGCCTGTCTTCGGATGCAGGCAAAATGGCCCAAAGCTGTCTTCGAGCAAAATAATGATATAACAGCTAAGGCTTGCGAGCAGCTCATTCGTCTATGGGAAACTTGTAAGACCAGAACCGACGACAAAAGACCCCGTTTAAAACTTCTGCTTTCGGGTACCAGCTTTCAGCTGGAAGTCTGGCGTGCTCTTTTAAATATACCTTATGGCCAGTTGATGAGTTATCGGGATGTTGCTGAACAGATTGGCAAGCCAATGGCAAGCAGAGCTGTAGGTAATGCAGTTGGTGCAAATCCGATATCCCTGATTATACCTTGTCACCGGGTGGTTCAGACTTCAGGACTTATCAGTAATTATGGCTGGGGAGATGCTCGTAAGAAATTGTTGTTGGCGCTAGAGGCCGAGAACATTTCTCATGCTGTAAAGTCCTTTGGGCTGTTTGACGGCCCATAAAGCAGCTCTGACAGATCCTTTGGCGAACAGGGCGCGGTTACTGGCTATATGACCCAGTTCAAGTCGCTCACCTTCACCGAAAAATGTAACCATATGCTCGCCAACAACGTCGCCCCCCCGGGCTACTGAGAAACCGATTTTGCCAGGCTCTCTTTCTCCAGTGTGGCCATGGCGCGCATATTCAGCAGCAATATCAAAATCAATCTGATTTTCCATCAACTCTCGGGCCGGCTT
>CAZJRT010000046.1:0-10771 GCA_964548445.1 uncultured Pseudobdellovibrionaceae bacterium | reverse complement strand
CCATAAACTGCCAATGTAGCAATGCCTGACAGAAATAAAAATTTTCAGGAAGCCATAATATCTCCAGAAGCTACCATTCTGGACGCCCTTAAGGCAATCGACCGGTCTTCGCTCCAGATCGCACTTATTGTCGATAGAAACAATCATCTCAAAGGCACTGTGACAGACGGCGACATTCGCAGGGGCATCATATCGGGCAGACCGCTTGAAGCGCCTGTAACTACGATAATGAATGTGAATCCCAAAACCATTGACCTGCACGCCTCCAGCGCGGAAGTACTGGCATTTATGGCGGAAAAGGCCATTCACCAGATACCCGTAGTCAATGAAACCGGACAGCTTATGGGTTTGCAGCGTATGGACGAGCTTGTCGCCGCGCGAAAAACAAAAAAAGAGGACGTATGGATCGTCTTGATGCTGGGCGGTGAAGGACGCCGCCTGCGCCCGCTTACAAATGATATCCCGAAGCCAATGATTCCTGTTGGCGACAGGCCTTTACTTGAGACAATTCTTCGCAACTTCACCAGAGATGGCTTCACCAATTTTTTCTTTTCAGTGAATTACAAGGCGGAAATCATACAGGATTATTTTGGTGACGGCTCACGCTTTGGCGCCAATATCACTTATATGAAAGAAGACCGGAGAATGGGGACAGCCGGAGCTCTTGGCCTGCTGCCCGGCAGACCTCCGGGTCCGGTTATCGTTATGAACGGCGATATTTTGACCAGCAACAGCTTCTCGCAATTAATTGATTATCACGACCAGACCGGCTCTCTGGCGACAATGTGCGTAAGCGAATACAATCATAAAATACCTTATGGCATTGTGCAGGCAAATGGCTCCAAGCTTGGATCCTTGCAGGAAAAACCTTTGCAAAGCTATTTCATCAATGCAGGAATTTACGTGCTTGAACCGGAAGCGCTAGGCTACGTTCCTGATGGAGAATTATTCGATATGCCCGGCCTTTTCGAAGCGCTGTCAGAAAAGGGCTTCGAAGCCGCAGTATTTCCCATCCGGGATTACTGGGTAGATATCGGCCAGATGGAAGACTTGAAAAAAGCAAGGGCCGAATACGAGAAAGTATTCCGATAAACATGTCCAAACTTGTCCTCGTAAATTCATTTGGCCCTATGGGCAGCACGCTTCTGGCGGGACTGCTGGAAAAGTTCGGCTTTGGAAATGCGCCTCTACGCAAAATACATCTTCATCAGTATCTGATGGAAGAAACAGACCTTAATTCCGGTCTGATGCAAAAAAGGCTTGAGGAAATTCTGATTTCTCACAGCAAGCCTTCTACCAGCGGCGGAGTTAGCGTTCTTGACCGAAGCGACCAGAAACCCAAAGCGCTCACTGACATAAATCTGGTCCGGGATGATCTTGAGCAATTAAAAAAGCGTAAATTTTCCAGCATCGAACAGCTATATCAGGCATGCAGGGAAACTTATTTCAAAGCCATAGTTTATAAGCCTGTTACGACAAAAGCTGATTTGCATATGGAGCTGACAGTAGATATTCACCGCTTTAACCCGGATGAACTTTACGCCCGCTATCAGGATAATTTCAAAGAGGTCTATATGATCCACCTGCACAGGAATTTTAAAGGCTGGATCAACTCGCTGGCTTCACAGGCTTTCGTACACCCGGAGATCAAAAACAGGATTAAATTCTTTCCGCATCTGAGATATGCCGATTATGATTTGTATGAACGCTCGGTAGCCAGAATGCCAGGGCTACATATGCCATTCGATGAACTGTTCGACACGCCTGTTGAAGACATAGCCCGGCGCATAGCTGCATTTGTCAAAGAGCCGGTGCCGGTTATAGATCTCCGCAACGAGAAATATGATCTCTACGGTAAAAGTCTCTCATATCAAAAGGCCTTCACCCGCTTTGATGATAATATTGAATATCTCAAGCCCGCCACTCTTGATTACTTTGAGAAGCTGGCATGCTCTGGCGGATTTAAAAAGCCTTCGGCGGCCGTTTTGGCATGGGGATTTTATTTACGGGATATGATCAGGTTCCGGATGCAGAGGGATTAGATCGGTATCAGGTTAAATTGACCCAGAATGTCATTCCGAGCGAAGTCGAGGAATCTCCAACAAAACAGGGAGATCCTTCCCCCGGATCAAGTCCGTGGTCAAGGATGACAGCAATTGTTAATGATTCAACTTAACCGGCTTGTGACCTGACGCCTTACGGATGCATGAACACCCGCTGCTTGACGTCCGATTTCAAGGGCTTAACAACATTATGAGGTGTTTCACCGAACACAACGCTGTCTGAGGGAACGTTCGTTTCCTTCACCAGAGAATGCGCGGAGAATATTACATTGTTGCCAACCTTTAGTTTGCCAAGTACCGCGCTACTTTTGTAAAGCACGACACCTTCACCCAAAACCGGATAGTTGCCATCGTTATTATTAGCGCCAACAGTGCAGCCCTGATACGCGGCAAAGTAATTGCTGTAACTTGCCCGGCCCAGCACCGTCCCAACTGGATGAGAAAGCAGGAAAATTTCGGGCAGTTCCACAGCATAAAAAACATCCATCGCATGCAAGGCCTTGTTAAGGTAATAGATCCTGGTCGCCTCTTCATGGGCTTCCATGCGGTAAAATTCATTTGAAAGGTAATAAAGGAGCGTGGCGTACTGGTCCGAATTAACATGATTGAAAACCGGCCTGCCGTCACTCAGGTAATATTTGAGATTAATTCCCGAGGCGCAAACTGCGTAACGCCGCATGGCGCTTTCAACTGCCTCCCTGACGGCAGTATTATTCATTTCATAGCCATCGGGAAAGAAGTTACTGACTTGTTTTAGAACATATGACGTAAGCGCATCTTTATTTAAACTGGAAACAATGCCTTCTTCTACCGCTACCATGACGACAAACCTCCATCGACATCATAAATACCACCAGTGCAGTAGCTGGATGCATCACTCAAAAGATATATCAGCATACCCGACATTTCGGTGCGCTCCGCCATCCGGCCAAGCGGTATGCGATTGCTATAGTCTTTGACGAATTTTTCGTTCTGGCCGTTGAATACGCCGCCAGGGACAAGGCAGTTAACCCGAATTTTGTCTTTCGCCCACCATGTCGCCAGCCATTTAGTCAAGCCTATGACCCCGGCCTTGCTCGCGGAATAAGCAGGAAAACTGCTGAAGTTTTGTTCTTCGTAAATCCGGTGATCCGGAGCAGAGCGGCCATAAATGCTGGAGACTGTTACAAAGCTTCCGCCTGTTTTCTTCATCCGCTTGCCAGCCTCGCGGGCCAGAAGGAAAGTGCCGGTAAGGTTGATATCCAGCGTGCGCTGCCATAACTCTAACGGGTATTCTTCAAACGGAGCGAAAGCCTCTCCCAACCGCATCAGGGCTTCACCTGTCATCGCTGCGTTACAGACTACACCATCAAAGCCTCCCAGCTTGTTTTCAGCTTCGGCTGTGGCTTCCATAATGCTTTTCTCATCGCCAAGATCCATGGTCACCGCTTCACATCCAAGCTCTTCGGCAAGCTCTTTGACATTGGTTTGCGGCAGGTCGGCAAGCACCAGCTTCGCTCCTTCTGCAGCAAGGTCCAGCGAATACTGGCGGCCCAGCACACCGGTAGCTCCGACAAGAAAAATTCTTTTATCTTTGAGAGAAATAACACTCATTTATTTGCGTCCCGCTTCTATTTGTTTGCCCAGCAACCATTCCACCAACTCAGCATCAAACGGCTCATCTATATCGAAGGCTTTTTGCACCGGCACTTCAAAACCGCGAATATCACCCTCCAACAGTCCATTAGCCCGGCGGATGTATTCCGGGGTGAATATATAAAGCGAAGCTACAATATCCCAAACCTGCGGCGCGCCTTGCCTGCTGACCACACTCCTGTCAGGAAGCGACTTGGATAATTTAAGACTGCGGGCCTCACTCACTTCCACCTGATTGAAATAAGGGTTACGGTGCGGTTTTGATACGGTAATAAGACCATCAATATTTTCCTGTTGGCGCAGTTCTTTAAACCGGGAGATAAAAGCCCGCAAATCATCTGCCTCGATCAAAGGATTTGTGCAGTCCATATCCAGAAAAATATCGTAAGTAGTATCGAATATCTTTTCGGATTCGTTCAAAGCATGCTGCCAGACCTGAAATTTTCCAGCGGCCGATGTCGCCAGTTCAGGGGGGCGCATGAAAGGCACCTTGGCTCCGCACTCCTGCGCAACCTTTGCGATTTCCGGGTCATCGGTGGACACGACAACTTCGCTGATTTCAGACAATGCAAGGGCGCGTTCGATGGTCCAGCCGATTAAAGGCTTGCCATGCATAAGCATAACATTTTTACCGGGAACGCCTTTGGAGCCGCCTCTGGCCCCTATTACGCAAAGTATTTTACCCATGACTGATACCTAGATTGACCTCTTATTACCATGCTCGCTGGATACTCGCGCTTCAAGAAGAATATCCAGATCATGCGCTCCCTCTTCCAGTGAACATGAAGGCGGGATGGAAGGATCATCAAGTCTATTGATGAAATGGCGAAGCGCATCTTTAAGCATATCATTGCCAGTAAAATCTGCCGGGGTTTTAGAAATGCAATCACGTCCTTCTGAACTGTCACGCCAGAGACATCCATCCTTATAGTCCCACAAATAGACGGCCTTTTGACAGACTATCTGCATACCACGACGGTAAGTGGGGGTCAGCATATCAAGCTGCACCGTACCGGCTGCGCCTTCTTTTGTGACAAGGACAAGACTGGCCAGATCTTCAGCGCTCATTTCCAGATCGCTTATCTGACGGAGATCGGCATAAACGCATTTCATCGGCCCGGCGAGCCAGTGCATAAGATCAATTTCATGAACCAGATCAAACAGAGCGCCACCGCCCCGGTCTTTATGAGCGCTGTAGCTCTGACGATAATCAGTGCCCGGACGCCATTGATCCAGCCTCTGACCTACCCAAGCCTGAAAGGCGTAAACCGGCCCGTCATCGCCTGTCTCAAGACGCTTTTTTAATTCCAGCAGGCAGGGATGGCGGCGGAACTGGCAACCAACTTCAACGGTCAGTCCGCCAGCTTTAGCTATTAATTCGGCAACGCCTTCGCGATTATGACTTACGGGTTTTTCCAGATAAATTGCCTTGCCTGCTTCAGCGGCTTTATGAGCAATCCCCATGTGGTCACTGGTAGCAGTGGCGATAACTATTCCATCACACCAATTAATGCCTGCCTCGAGCGATTTCTCAAAAGTAAAACCTGCTGCTGAAACATCTACTTCCCGGTTTTCACGTTTGCACCATATGCAAAGCTCTGCGCCCAGATCTTTAGCATTAAGCGCATGCTTTTTACCGATAGAGCCAAAACCGCAAATTAAAATCCTGCTCATGCCAATGGTTTCCTGTCTGGCACCGGATAGTGAAAATATTCGCCGCCGACCTTGACCTTGGGGCCCGGATAGCCGGGATAAGTGGTGGCGCGTATGCGGCGCTTGACTTCTTCTTCGGACATGTCGGTTGTAATTACCGTCAAATCATTTAGCTCTTTTCTTGTAAACGGGCGACGCGACCATTTCACACCGCAAGGCTCCAAAATCTTGCCGGAGGCCAAATTCTCTACACTATCTTCAAACATGGAAAGCATAATTTCCATTGTGCGCAGTTTTAGAGTTTCCACACTGTCATCTTGTGTAACCGGAAACCGGCGTTCCTCGATAATCGCGCCGGTATCAACCTTTGCCGCCATGATATGGCTTACCGCTCCGAATTCTTCTGCTTCTTCATAAAGAGCGAAGTTATAACATCCAATCCCCGGATAATCTGCAGAACCGGGATGCCAGTTCAATGCCAGATCAGCCCGGTTTAAAAGGTTTGCTGGTATTATCCATGGCGACAGAAAAGAAAGGATGGTATCCGGATTGTCCGGGATTTCAGGAAAAGGATCACCGACTTTGCCAGTATAGACACGCAGTCTCTCACTGAAGGCTTGGCGGGCAAACGCAGCGGCCCGGAGGCTAAAATCATCCTGTTTGGAAAAGAGAATAACGCTTCCCGTCATTTGCTCTTGCCCTCACTCACAAGACCATCTTTGATCTTGTAGATTTTCTGCGCATAGCCGAGCACTGCGGTATTATGCGAGACAAATATTACAGCCATGTTTTCGGATAACCTTTTGAGAGTCTCCAATAAAACTCCTTCAGTTTCCGGATCAAGCGCGCTGGTGGCTTCGTCAAGCAATAACAATTGAGGCCGGTGAACAATTGCACGAGCGATTGCAATACGCTGGCGCTGGCCTCCAGAGAGCAAGCGGCCGTTTTCACCTACCGGCGAATGAATGCCGTTTGGCAGAGCGGAAACAAAATCAAGTCCTTCAGCTGCCTGGATAGCTTCCCATGCATCATCTTCTGAAAGATCCTTTCGGCCCATCAGGATGTTTTCAAGAATACTGTCATTAAAAAGAAAAACTTCCTGCGGGACAAACCCGATATTTCTGCGCCACTCGTTTAAATCAATGTCGGATAAATTTTTGCCATTTACTGTAATGATCCCACTTTCGGGCAGGTAAAAACCGCTCAGCAGATCAAGAATGGTGGTTTTGCCAGAACCGGACATGCCTACAAGCGCCGTAAGGCTTTTGGCCTCTATATCAAGGTTAGCGTTTCGGAGAATAACTTTCTCCCCATGGGAAAAGCAGACATCCCTGAAAGCAACATGTTCAATTTTATCGGGCACACCGCCCGATCCCGGCCAGTGATCCGAAGCAGCTTCTGTTTCTTCAATAGATCCTATAAGCGACCATAAAGCAGCTTCCTGATTGACCATGCGTTGATACTCGTTCTGCGCGCTGTTCATGCCGGTAAGCAGGCGCATGAACAGAATCGCCATCAAAGCCAGTTCACTGTTGGAAAGTATTCCGGTTGCGGTAACGATAAACAGCCCGGCAATCACTGTCGTCACCATCAGAGGCTCGTGAAATATGCGCATGGCCTGCGCGGCAAAAAGCTGGTCTACTTGTGCTTTTTCAAGTTGGGAAGAATGAGAACGGAGGACATCGAGGAATTTTTGCTCCAGCGCCATTGCTCGCAAAGGCTTGATCCCCTGCAGCATGTCAGCCATATGGCTCAACATGTCCTTGGCGGTCTCTGTCTGTCTGATCCCGGCATTTCGTGCCATTCGAACAAGGGTCCATAGCACTACCACCAAAACAGAACCGACCACTATGCCGCCGAGGAAAACCGGAACAGACAACAACAGTGCGCCACCGGCATATACCAGAAACTGCATCAGGTGAGAGAAGAACCTGGTTGCGGATACAAAGGCCATAGAGGAACGGAAAGATTCCATTACAACAGCATTAAGGCTGGAGCCAAGAGTTTGGTCAGTGAAATAGCGCCAGTTCGCCTGTAGCAATGCCCGCATTAGCCGCCAACGCAAATCTTCGGCTATCATCGCAACTGTGCGGCTAACTTTCCGCAAGGCGGTCCAGAGAATTATCGCTTTAAGGCCAATCGCGCATGCAATGAAAATGGAAATCGTACCGAAGTTAAGCGGCAGGCCTATGGAAGAGAAAAAACCTCCAAATTGCCCCCCGGGCAAATCAGACGATCCTCCACCTTCGAGTACAATCTGCAAAAACGGCAAGAACGCAGCAACGCCGACAGCTTCCGCCATGCCTGCCAAAATTAGCAACCCAACGACAGTGAAAGTACTGCCGGGATAAACTTTGAAGAAAAATTTAAAGGTCTTGGCGAAGTCTTCCATTCGTACCGTTCAGCTCTTTGATTTATTGGCGAAAGCCGGATCAAGACCCATTGATACTATGGAGAGACAGCAGTAACAAGCTACTAATTGGGTATTATTAAAGGAAGGATGTAACTACTACATCTCAGCTACAGGTGCGGACGGCGCTTTCACCTTTTGAGGCTCAGATCCTTTTTTCTCTGGCTTCTTCTCCGGCTCATCCACTTTGGCGGCACTGGAAAAACTGGAGCCAACAGAAACATCCGTTTTAATCCCGCCACTGGTCATTTGAGCTGAAAGATCAGGATTTTCCAGAGCGGGCTTTTGTTCGGAAACCGGATCCGGGTTTGCCGCCTCCATTTCCTCGACAATCATGTTAATCCGTTCGTTCTTTTGCTCGAAGCTCATATTTTCGAGTTCGTCGTCGCTAATACCCAGCTGGCGCAAAGCACCGGTTACTTTCTTGTCCGCATGAACTTCTATACGTTCCGCTTTTTCTTCGAGAGACAAGTCGGCAATATCCTCCTCGCTCAGTCCCATATCTTCGATCAGATAATTATTAATTTCTTCTTGCATAGCAGCATCTACAACAGGTTCATCGACCTGTTTTGCTGGTTCTTCGGTTTGTTCTTCTGATCCTTGTTCTGATGTGCCAACCATTTCATCGATCATTGTAGCCTTTTCATCAAGGCTTTTACCTTCAAGGTGCTCGGCAGTATAGCCGCCTTCAATCAATGCCGTATCGAGCTTTTCATTGGCATATTCTTCAACCTTCTCGACTTTTTCATCGAGGGTCATTTTCATGAGCTGCTTTTCAGTAAGACCGGTTTCTTCAGTTAACAGCTTATCGATATCTTCTTCCTTGAGAGAAATCGTCATACCAGTACCAAATACTGTTCCAGCAGCCGCAAGTTCTGTAGCAGCGGCAAATTTTGAAGCTAAGGGAGAGACAATACGAGCGGTTCTGCCAGCGGTTTGGGCCACCCTGCCAGCCAAAGTTGCTCCACGGGCGCCCGCAGCAGTACCCCGTACCGCTGCATAACCACCGCTTGTCACGATAGTAAGGCCCACAAATGAAGCCACTTCGCCGAGCGCCTGTGTGCCATAAGCCATTACTCTTTCGTAGTTATTTTCTGGTTTTACAAACGTGCTACCGGCGATCCATTGGTCTGTGCAATTATACGTAACTTTGTCCAGATGTTGGTCTTCAAGACCCACGAAAGAAAGAGCGCCATTGGCAAGATGCCTGGTTGAATGATTATGTGCCATAACACCTAGATCGGCAATGCTTCCTCCAGTGGCAACAACTGCGTTCAAAAGACCCTGGCCGGTCATTTGCGCAGCACGTCCAGGATTTTTAGCAGCATATACAGTGAAATTCTTTGTTTCTACTGCCGCAGTGACTATACCGTCTTTCGCTTTACCCAAGGCTTCTCCAGGGTTGTGGTAAACGTATGAAACACCGTTACCAACAGCTTTTCCCGCTGTAACAGCTTTATCGCCTACCCATTTACCAGCCGACACCGCTCCATCCTTCACAGCCACTGCACCACCGACAACGGAATCTTTGGCGGCTGTGGCCGCATCCAGGGGGTTTTTAGCAACATAGGCCGCACCATTATAAACAGCAACGCCAGCTTTGGCGGTATGTTTCGCTGCTGCTGATACTCTATCTCCAGTCCAGACAGCAGCATCCTTCACCGCGCCACCTGTAGCCACTGCCGCATTTTTTACTGCACTACCTGTGGCTACTGCCGCATTTTTTACACCTCTTGCTGCGGCTACTGTTCCATCCTTAACTGCCCCAGCCGCAGAAGATACGGCACCACCTGCCGCTTCCGCCTTATCTGCAACCCAACTGAAAAAACCCATTTCCTATACCCTCTCCTATACCCTCTCCTATACCTTCCCGCTTTTTTATTGTCTATCTTATGTCTAATTATTTAAAGTTTAGTGAATTTTACCATAAACGCATTATTCACTGTCAAATTTCGAACAGTTTTTTGAGTGTAATACATTGAATGACAACAGCTTTTATCACCTTCACAAAACAAACAGCGAAAAGCAATATTCCTCATAAAATGGCTTGCCGGATTAACTGATAAGCGATTTGATAACTTTTCTAAAAACTTGCCCGCATGACTTTCATTTATATAATAGTTACTTTGTAAGCAGCTTTTAGCTGAATTGAAGATTTGCAATGCTGGCAACAACAAAAAAGAATTCAATATTTCCTTGCCGGAAACGTAAACCTTATATAAATGTAACGGCGTTATTGTGCTTACAATTTATGCGTTGTTTAATCGTTCGCAAGACTGCGACATAAAGACACGCTTATTGCTCAGGCAAAATATAGTACAATAATAGTACCATTACTTACTGAAGATGAAGACTTGATTGGAGGTCATATGAGCAACCCGGGAGAAGCAGCACCAGGCATTGATGCCGGACAAGAACTATGGGGTAAGGGTAATACGCCCGAAAAGAGCTGGAGAGAATTTTCACCCGGTCTCTGGCGCGAAACTATAGATGTCAGAGATTTCATACAGCGCAATTACGTACCTTATGAAGGCGATAGCGCATTTCTGGCCGGACCTGCCGAAAACACCCGTAAGCTATGGGTGAAACTAAGCGAACTCATCAAGAAAGAAATTGCCAACGGAGGTGTTCTTGATGCGGATACCTCCGTAATTGCATCTATCACAGCCCACAAGGCTGTTTATATTGATGCTGATCTGGAGGAAATTGTTGGCTTGCAAACCGACGCTCCGCTTAAGCGTGCAATCATGCCTGCTGGCGGCGTACGCATGGTCGAAGCCGGCCTTGAAGCTTACGGCTTCAAGATGGATCCGAAAGTTGACGAGATCTACACCAAATACCGCAAATCGCATAACCAGGGCGTTTTCGACGTCTATACCCCTGAAATGCGCGCCGCGAGAAAGTCAGGTATTGTTACCGGCCTTCCTGATGCTTATGGCCGTGGACGGATTATCGGCGATTATCGCCGGGTCGCTCTTTATGGCGTAGATCGTCTGATCGAGGACAAAAA
>CAZJRT010000045.1:0-10836 GCA_964548445.1 uncultured Pseudobdellovibrionaceae bacterium | reverse complement strand
GCAGTGGCAATAATTGTCAGGCTACCGCCTTGTTCAATATTACGGGCTGCGCCAAAGAAACGTTTCGGGCGTTGCAATGCATTGGCATCAACACCACCAGTCAGAACCTTGCCGGAGCTGGGTACAACAGTGTTATAGGCCCGAGCCAGACGAGTAATGGAGTCTAATAGAATTACAACATCACGTTTGTGTTCAACCAGACGCTTGGCCTTTTCCATGACCATTTCGGCTACCTGCACGTGCCGGGCTGCCGGTTCGTCAAAGGTCGAGGAAATGACTTCACCGCGAACGGATCTTGCCATATCCGTTACCTCTTCAGGACGTTCGTCAATAAGGAGAACTATCAGATAGGCTTCCGGATGATTGGCTGCTACTGAATGAGCAACCTCCTGCAACATAACTGTTTTACCTGTTCTTGGCGGAGCGACAATAAGTGCACGCTGTCCAAATCCAAGCGGCGAAACCAGTTCCACGACGCGCTGCACATACCCTTTTTTTGTAGGATCATCCAGTTCAAGAGTTACTTTTCTTTCGGGATACAGCGGCGTCAGATTATCAAAATTAATACGGTGCCGGATCTTCTCAGGCGGTTCGTTATTAATTGTGTTCACCCGAAGCAGGGCAAAATATCTTTCTGAATCTTTGGGAGCCCTGATCTCTCCTTCTACGATATCCCCGGTCCGCAAACCAAAGCGCCTTACCTGGCTGGGAGAAACGTAGATGTCGTCAGGACCCGGTAAATAGTTTTCTTCCGGGCTTCGGAGAAAGCCAAAACCATCCTGTAAAACTTCTAAAACACCCGTTCCGGAAATTGGCACTCCCTGATCAGCCAGCTGTTTAAGAACTGCAAACATCATATCCTGCTTGCGCATCGTATTGCAGTTGTCGATCTCAAGCTCCTCGGCAAAAGCAAGAAGCTCTGCGGGTGAACGGGTTTTAAGTTCCTGCAGATTCATTGGGGGCTCATAACTGGTTGTTTTGATACATATTATTTCTATGCATGGGCAAAGTCTTTTTTGCCTGGGCTCTTAATTTGGAATTGTGTGTCTAAACTTATCCTTCAATTTCACAGAACGGAGGTTTTTTTCAGGAATTGCAGCGGCACTAAGCTCCCGCTTTCTTATTCTGCCTCGATTGTCCTGGAATATTACATAGACTTTGGGTTTTATATCCAACGATATCAACGAAGTCAATCATTTAATCGTGAAATTTTCCAAAAAGATTATCTAAAAGGGTTCGATCACCGCCATTATTACTATAATTATCATCAGTATAGTAGGTACTTCATTTGCAAATCTGTAAAAATTTTCGCTGTTAGTATTAGCATCTGCTTCGAATTTAATGCGCCAATGCGCCAGCATAAAATGGAAACCGGTTAGCAATGTTACAAAAACCAGCTTTATTTGCATCCAGAACTCATAAAATAGTGCAGGATTAGCCAATAACAGCAATATTCCAAAGATCCATGTTGACACCATCGCCGGGTACATAATGATCCGTATCAGCTTTCGTTCCATAATTTTAAAAGTTTCCGAAGCTTCCGATTCCGGGCATACCAATGTGTGGTAGACGAATAACCGCGGCAGATATAATAATCCAGCCATCCATGAAATGAATGAAATCACATGAGCAGCCCTCAGCCATTCATACCAGATCATTAACTCATTCATTTATTGCTCTCTTTAATTCCAGATAAAAAGCATTTTGAGAATTTTGCCGGACACTGTAAATGGTCTCTTTCCCGGCCCTCTATTAAATCATATACACCTTCGGCCAGAGAACTGACAAACTCTTCATGCACCCCCGCAACTGGCACTCTTATAAAACAAGGAGCTCCATTGCTAAGCGCCATTTCCCGGTACTCGATATCAATTTCAACCAGTGTTTCAACATGATCGCTTACAAAAGCTGGAGTGTAGATAATAATTGGCCTCCCGGCTCTGGCAGCAGACATAATTTCTGACACCGTATCAGGTCCGGTCCATTTAAAGGGACCAACCCGGCTCTGGTAGCAAAGAGTCCAGTCAATTCCCGGAATAGCCATTTCAGCAATTACAGCTTCCGCCGTTTGCTCACACTGCCACTGATAAGGATCACCTTTTTTGATGACATATTCCGGCAAGCCATGAGCGGAAAGTAAAAGTCTGGGCTGTTTATTTTCCCTTGACGATACTTCTTCATATGTCTGTTTTATAAGCTTGGCAGAAGTTCGAACAAAACCTTTATCGACAGGATAACAACAGATAGCAGATGTATTCACATTAATTTCTGCCTGCTCTTGTAAACGCTGCCATTCCGTAAGGGACGATCCTGAAGTTGTTGTCGAAAACTGCGGATACATTGGTAAAAGCACTATTTGATCAGGATCGAATGATTTGACCTCTTGTACTACTTCGGCTGCCCTGGGATGCCAGTATCGCATGCATGTAAAAACACGGAAACGGGTTTGATCATCCTTCTCTTTTAATTTCCCTGAGATAGCTCTGGCCTGAGCTTCGGTATTTTCCAGCAAGGGTGATCTGTAACCAATATGTGCGTAACTATTTGCTGATTCATTTGCTGATCTTTTGGCAGCAATAAAACGCGCCAGAAGTTTACGCAGCAGGCAGGGCAGGGGAATAATCGCCGGATCAGAAAAAAAGTTATAAAGGTAAGGCTTTATAGAATCCCGCTTGTCCGGCCCTCCCATACTGAACAATATAACAGCTATTTTTCTCATGTTTTCCAGGATCTGACTATTTCACATAAATGTTCTACGTGTTCGATTGGCGTATCTTTGTGCACACCATGGCCAAGATTGAAAATAAAAGCTTCTGAAGCAAGGTTGCCCAGAATACATTCTATTCCCAGTTCCAAAGCATCATCACCAGCCATAAGGCATACAGGATCCAGATTACCCTGGATCACCGCTTCTGGCTGGAGAAATCTGGATGCCCATTGCGGCGCAACATTGCTATCCAGTGATACTCCATCCACTCCCGTTTCCTGAACATATTTTTGATAGAGATGCCCCGCTCCTTTGGGAAAACCTAATATTTTAACATCCGGATATTCCTGCCTGACAGCATCTGTGATCCTGCGTGTCGGTGAGATCACCCAACGTTTAAACTGGTTGGCATCAAGTACACCTGCCCAGCTGTCAAAAAGCTGCACGATTTCTGCTCCGGCTTTTATCTGGGCTAGCAAATGGGTAATCACTGCCTGTTCAAGCTTGTTAATCAAGACATCAAAGATTTCCTGATAACGGTAAGCCCACAACCTGGCTTGCATAAAGTCCCTGCTGGTTTTCCCTTCGAGCATATAACAGGCCAATGTCCATGGAGCTCCGGTAAAACCGATTAAAGCTGTTTGCTCAAACCCTTCACTCATGAGCCTTTCGGAAGTAAGAGAAATCGCTTCGTAGACGGGTCCCAGTTTCGCTTCCAGAATTTCAGGCATCAGGGCATTAATATCCTTTTCACTTTCCAAAGGATCTAGCAAAGGTCCATTATCAAATGTGACCTTCCTGCCCAGTGCATGCGGAATAGTCAAAATATCAGAAAAAATGATGGCTCCGTCCATTCCAAATCTTCTAATCGGTTGCATGGTAATTTCACATGCGGCCTCAGGCGTATAAACCAGATCCATGAAACAATCGTATTTACTACGTACTTCACGGTATTCAGGCAGATATCTTCCAGCTTGCCGCATAAGCCACAAAGGCACACTGTCAGTTCTCTGACGATTAAGTGCCGCCAGCAGAGGTTTCATAACTAAATCTCCATATTTGGATTATCGAGTTTGGGCATGAGATCAGATTATTCTTTTCTAAAAAAGATTTTTTTATAGGTTGTTTTATGTAGTTAGACCGTGTGAATTATGTGCATGATTAGTTATGCATCATTTTGTCCACATTCATAAGTATAAAGAAACCCAAGCCTGGTCGAAAGCAGAAGGAATTATCCTTTTAGAATGAGTTTTTCGCTGATGAGTTTTTCACAAGGGATAACCCCCCCTAATGAAAAAAGAGCGATATTGGATGAAATACCTTTATCTGTTTATGCTCAGATTCATTCGTCTTCTTTCCACACTTTTATCAGACTGCCTTGACCGAATCAGTTTGTATGCGCATGATTTAGATAACGCTATTAAGTAGAAAGGTTCCTATGTTTCATGACGCTTTTGTCAAGCTCGGCCACGAAGAAGTTAAAGAGCTGCTCGAACAGGTGAATCCCTTACTCCAGGGTACAAGATTCAGTCCGGAAACAGTTGTGGTTATGGCTTATGACCCCCCCTTCTATCCGGGATGCCGTTTTGTTGATTTAGCTGAATATAACTCGGTTCCTCCTTTGAAACGTTTCCTGGTAATCAATGATAAAGAGGCGGTTATTCTTAATTGGACGAACGAACCTATATATGAACTTAATGCCAAGGTTCCTGTTAATCTTGATCTACAAAATGTTACGGACTACCTGCGCTTCTTTTTTACTTTTGTAAAAGGTCGTCATGGAAGGTTTCTGATAACTGAAACTGTGGCTGATATTAACTGGAGAGAGGAACCTCCGCCAGCAGCTAGAAAAGCTATTGGAAAAATGCTTATGCCGCTGGATCCTGTGCCCAGGGAAGACGGAGAGGGCTTCATGGTAACAAGCTGCATGATGTTCAAGGATTCATTATTCAAATGTGACGTCAATGTCCAGAAAGACGGAACAGTCAATATTGAAAACGAGGAACTGTTGATAGAAGAAATGCCTGTGCTTGATGATGTCTTCGGGCAGTAAAAGCGGGGCTAATTATCTTCGGGTTTATCTTTAATTCCTGCTTCACTCAAATTTTCAAATGTTTGCATTGATGGTGAGGCAGAGCCACCAGATAGTGGAGATTTAGAAGGTCTTAAAGATACTTCTTTCCCATCTTTCTCTACTGTTACGCCGGTAAAAGAAATTTCTTTTACAACAGAGCCATCAGCCAGAATGTCTTCAGTTCTTACAGATCGTCTTTGGTTGCTGTCATCATCAATTGAAATTACTGCAGTACATTTTTTACCTGTGCAGCTGATTTCGGCCCATGTGATTTCGGGCTTATCTTCCTTTTTTGGTTTTTTGGAAGAAGTACTTTTACCAGCTTGAGGTTGTGACACCGTTTTAATTTCTTTTTCAGGTAATGAAGTTTTTTTGAAAAGAGAAAATTTACTGTCAGGGCAGAGATAGTTTTCTGGAATTTTACCACAAATTTCGGCTGGTATCGGTGGAGGAATGAAAGGAACGCCCAGATTGGCATATATCTTTTCGAGCCTTGCAATATTGCCCTGGCGTCTTATTAGTTGTTCCAGAAGGCTGATTTGATATTGAAGATTTGCATATTCCTTAAGATAAGGATTATCAAAATCATATTTTGGGTAAGATGTTGGAATTTTTAGAATCTCTGTTAGATCATTAGCCAGATCTTCTGAATGAATATTCATAGGAGGCAGCATATTGCCATTATTTCTTTGCGCTTCAGCATTGTGAAACGGAATGAATATTCCAGAAATTGCCAGTGTTAGAAAGATAAGGAATTGCATATTGATGGTTTGCTCCAAAAGCAGTCTTATTAATTTACTATTACTTGCCTAGTATGCACAACCGCTAAGACAACTGGTCAGTCTTGAGATATTCATATTACCCGTTACCCCTACGTTATTAGTAGCCGAAAAGGATGAGGCATTATTCAGATCAGTGGTGCTGATATTGGTTGTATTCAAACTGGCTGTAGTAGCGCTTGTAGCTGTTATATCCGGGGCCTGAAGATCTGTAGCATTTAGACTTCCTGAATTTAAATCGTTAACAGCAGTTGTACCGGTAGAATTAAGTTTATCTACAGAAGCACTGTTGGTTACTACATTACCTGCATTGATAATATTTCCCGATAGTGTATTTGCGCTTGTAGAAGATATGCTTGTAGAAGCACTGGTAAATTCTCCTTCAACAATGATGTATTGCGAAGCACCGGAGTCCAGACTTGGATGAGGATTATGATGTTGCCAAAGTTCCAGGCGGTTCACGCTCATATCCTGTTCAACGACCATTTGCACACCTGGTAAGTACATACTCTCTATATAGCTGGATCCCTGGATATAGGTATGACCTCCAATATACATAGACGATGTTAAAATATTATCAGCACCAATGACATTATTGTCAGCAATGTTAAAAGTCTGATGCATGGTATTAAGGTCAGGCATAGTGGGATAAGGGTTTCTGTATAAATAATCCCCGGCTACCTGGCTTTCCGAGAGGTGTAAATAACTTACAAGATAAGCTCCGTCGATTGTGCTGGCCCGGTTCGCAGTTACCATAGTGAACCACGCAGTTCCATTAAAATTGCTAACAGGTATCTGCCAGTCCCCGTAGGCTCCACGGATGATATTGATACAATCAGCCGGAGCACATACTCCGGGAATTTCCTCTATTGCGCTGATGAAACCACCGCTACCCCCAATAACACTGGCAGCTTTTCGGGTAATTCTATCGGGCACCCGGACAAGTGAAGATGAAATGATTTCCAGCATTCTTTCATCGTCGGGATTGGCCATATCATCAGCTATTCGCACAATTACGCCCATGTCTGTTTTTAATGGATTACGTGATGCGAATGCCGGGGTAATATCAGGGGAACCTGGAATATCAATTGGTCCGTTACTTCCGGGCAAATTTGTACCGCCCATTTCCAGTGTCAGAGGAACTCCCAGCAATAGCGGATCCCCTGAAATTGGAATTTCGAGAACTCCAGCATTGCTAAATGTCTCATTGTACAAGGCATCAAAATGATCAATGTCAGTAGAAAAACTGGAATAGGCCTGTTCCAGCGCCTTATAGTAACCGGCAATCCCGCGGGCGCGCTCTTCTTCTGCCACGCTTCGCATCATTTCAATCATCATTAAACTCATCACTCCCAAAGCAGCGACAGCCAGTAGCAATTCCAGCAGACTAAGTCCTGCTTGATCCGACATTTTGGCTTGTATGTTTTTTTTCACAGACATTTCCGGATTTCCTGTTACGGGCTGCAGTTATAATCTGGAACGATGATAAATCCTCCTGTTCCATCGGACTGGACTATTGCTGTACAGCTGGTGATGTTATCGGCAGATAGATTAGTAGCGTCCATGCTGCCGGAGATGGTGGTGGTTCCTGTTGATGTCAGATTGTCAGTATTAACGTTTGTAGCATCCAGACTGCCACTTACGGCGAGCGAAGATGTAGTTACATTATCTGCATTTATCTGGATGGTTGTTGGTACCGAACCATTAATGTCAAATTGATTAAGAGTACCGGAAAAAAGTACATCAGTATTACTTGCAGTCATGTCTCCGGTATTTAATTCATTTGCACTGGCAGTACCACTAATGTTGAGGTCCCCTGAAATATTCAAAGGGCCTGAACTGTTATTGGTTTCTGCGAAAATAGTTGCTTCCGGAGCATACAGCTCTTCTACGGTTAATGCAGCAGCCCCGGCGGGCAAACCTCTTCCTTTCACTATAAGATCTCCTCGTCCGGGGACTACTTTACAACCAGGAGATCCGACGGCTAATGGATCAATTTCATTTTTATCGGCATGATCATATGAAAGCGGATCTGTATAATAGCATCTTGATCCTATTACATTGCCATCGACATCATAAATCAGATTTGCAGGATCCACGGTAGTAATACTTTCAACTAATGCGCTGGAATTACCATAGATCTGCGCTATTTCATCTACTACAAAATTGCCACCATACACACGTAAAGTATTTTCTACTCTTGCATAGTCGGCTATTAAAGCATTTGCACCGGTAAATGATCGTCCTCCCATATCAATGTTTGTCCGCATACGGTTTAATTCGGGACGTCCGGGGATAGCAATGCGGTATAAATATTTGTCATTCAATTCGTCAAAAGTTATCCGGCTGTAAGCTATCGGATATCCTCCTAAACCAGCCTGCGGCGCTACAGACTGGCAAAACGGAGAACCAGCTACAGGAGACTGTAAATCTGTTACCGGTATCTGCCAGGTACCAAAAATGCCCGTAATATCGCTGGCAGGATTAGAACATACATTGACCAGCACAGTACCGGTTTCTTCTTCTACAGCACTTATATAGCCACCTTTGGTACCTATTATGCTGGCGATTTCCCGAATTCTTTTATCTGAAGCGGGTGAAGCATCAGGATCGCTGGCTAAGGCCCAGGATTTGGTGATCACTTCCAGAGTGCGCTTTCCTCCTATTATGCCTGCATTTAGAACATATACAGAGAGCTGATGATTCAGAGCATTGCGATCTGGAAAAGACGGGGATAAAACTCCGGTTTCATCTTTTAGATAAAAAGTCGTCCATCCTGCGCTATCAAGTGGAATCTGTATGTGGTCTCCAATCGAGACAAGATCAGAATTATCATAAATTCCATCACTATTGGTATCTGCGATAGATTCGCCGAAAGTATCTACCCATAATTCCATAAAATTTGCACTGACATAAGCTTCTGCTGCTTCATGAACAGTGATTAAATGATCGGCTACTATATGGTTGACAGTACTTTCCTGCCAATCCTGTGTGAATCTGAAGACTGCCAGTATTAGGATACCGCTGGCCATTAGCGCCAGCATGAGTTCCAGCATGGAAAAACCAGCTTCAGCTTCTGCAGGCTCACCGATTATTTTTGCTGGTTCGTTCATAAACAGCTCCATCAGGGCAAAATATCCGGACACGCGATACCCGTACAATTGTCAATATCCAGCGTGTCAGTAGAATCTACATCATATAAACTGGCATCGATTGTTGTTACTGTATCAGTATTGAGGGTAATAGAACTGGCATCAGTAGTCGCTATGTCAGAAGCTGTTATAGTATCGACAGTAACTGGATTAGTAAAAGTAGCTTGTGAAGCGGACAGGATATCTGTTGCATTCATTTGGCCCAGGTTACCGGTTCCAGAAATATCAAGATCTCCTGTGGTAATGGTATCAGCATTCAAGGTACCGGATATATTGATCGTATCTGTGCTCGCAAGATCCTCAAATGAAACATTTGAAATGGTTAAGGTACCGGTAACTTCGAGGCCGGGGGTATCAGCTCCAGGAGATCCGACAACAATATTCCGGAACATAAATAGATCACCCTGGGTACCATCCGGACGGGTAAAGCCCAGTTGGGGCATATAACCAGGATCTCCAGGGGAACCAGTTGGATTTGGCAAACGCCCTGATAACAGTATTGAACCGTTCCCCGAATACAAGGTTCCGGCAACGTGCAGTGCCTCGGTTGCTTTTGTTGATAGCATGCTATGAGGTTCGGGCACTGCGGAAACTCCACCTGTACCATCATACTCGAAAGAGGTTTCAACACTTGCTTCTTGTGGCACAAGGAAGAGATGGCCGGTACTGACGCTGCCGGCATTAACTATATCGACCCTCTGATCTGCTTCCCGCCAGTCGGGATTAGACGAGTCATCGGGTGCCACTTCACAAAACCCAGAGGAAACAGCAGTAAAAGTGCCGTCGTTTTCCATTATGTAATGCTCGACTTCTGCAGCGCAATTACCGGAAGCATCGAGCTGTTCGGCTCCCAGCTTTAGATCGGTCATCATTGTAGCCGATGCATGATTTTCAGGCTGGGCGTAGCGCATAACGGCCCTTGGGTCGTGCTGCACAGATCGCCATGCCGGTGCCAGCAGACTGCCCGGCTCGAAAATTGCCGTTGGATCGGAAACCAGCATCTGGTATTCATCCAGATCTAAACAGCCGGTATCCCAAAGGGCTACATCAGAATTACCATCTCCGTCGCAATCATTACTGATATTAACAGTACCATCAAAAATTGGGGCTGTGATATTCAGGCCAAGTTTTGCCGCTTCCGAGGCTACGTATTGCATAAGTTTTGGAGAGGAAGGGCCACTATTCTCTAAAAGAATATAAGCTGATGGTACGCTTTCATCACATAAGCAGTCTATTGGATCATTCGCGGCAATTATCCGTATATTCTGACCCAAGGCATTTACGGGGTTAAATCCTGCCGGGAGCAAACCGGCATTGATCAGGTCGTTAACTGTTAATTCTATCGGGGAGGGACCATTTAAGGCAGCAACTGAAAAAGTATTATCAGCAATTCCGTCCCCATTATTATCCAGCGGATCACTGAGCGAGTTATTCCGAACAAACAGGCGGGCAGCTTTTGCTATCTGGGTTAGATGCCAGCCGGCTGCGCGTGCCTTTCGTAATTCCCCACGTGATTGCTGGGTGATGGAAAATTGAAAAACCAGTGTGGCAAGCACGACGGTCAGTGCCAAAGCCAGCATAAGAGCAGCGCCGCTCTCATTCCGGGAGTGCATAGAGTAACGTTTGGAAATAGAATCTGTAATATGTTTCACAATAAAAAAATATAAACTGTTGTAAGACGCTATCCGCCAATATTAATTGTAAAGCAATTGCCTAAATTTTTATTAAAAATATACCAAAAAATAAACGGCCGCCTTTTTTAGGGGCGGCCGCAGGAAATTATCTGAAAGAAAAAATACTAGAAGAAAGTCCAGACCATATCTACCAGTGCTCCAGTTCCGCAAGATGTTGTCAGACCTGCAACAGAAATAGGATTTGCTGTATCAAACGTGGTGGCCCCAACATCAAGAGAGATAAAATCAGTATCGTCCTGATTAAAGGTAGTGCCAAGCTGGATACAAGCGTCACTGGGTACTTGCGTAAAGGTGATTGTGAATTGCTGATTATCGCCAGCTATTAAAATTGTGTCACCCCATGGATGCATCGGAGTATCTGTTTCATCCAGTACACCGGCAGGAAAAGCTTGCATCGCTACCAGCGTAGGAACCAGATCAGTGCCTGTTG
>CAZJRT010000044.1:0-10879 GCA_964548445.1 uncultured Pseudobdellovibrionaceae bacterium | reverse complement strand
TGTCGTGGTGGTGAATGCGATTATAGGCTTTCTACAGGAAGGCAAGGCAGAAAAGGCGATGGAAGCCATCCGCAAGATTCTTTCGCCGACCGCGGCTGTTGTCAGGAATGGTCACCGTCAGACAGTGCCGGGCGAGGAACTGGTTCCCGGCGATATCGTTTTGCTGGAGGCCGGCGACAAGGTTCCCGCCGATATTCGCATTCTTGGCGCCCATGGGCTTTCGATTAAAGAGGCAGTGCTTACCGGGGAATCCGTGCCGGTAGAAAAGCAAGGCAGCCCGGTCGCAGAAGACTCTGCGTTGGGTGACCGGACTTCTATGGTTTTTAGCGGCACCATAGTCGCTTCCGGGACAGGTAAGGGCGTGGTTGTGGCCACAGGCGGCGAGACAGAGATTGGCAGGATCAGCGGCATGCTTGGCGAAGTCGAGCCAATGACAACCCCTCTATTGCAGCAGATGTCATATTTCGCACGGCGCCTGACCTTTTTCATTTTACTGTTTTCGGTGGCGGTGTTGCTGTTTGGAATTTTCGTTCGCGATATGCCTTTTGACGAAATATTTCTTGCAGTTGTGAGCCTTGCCGTTGCTGCCATCCCTGAAGGTCTGCCGGCGGTGATGACAGTGACGCTGGCTATCGGCGTGCAAACCATGGCGAAAAGAAAGGCGATCGTCCGGCGGTTGCCAGCAATTGAAACGCTCGGATCGGTGTCGGTAATCTGTACCGATAAGACCGGCACGTTAACGCTTAACGAAATGATGGTCGCGAGCGTGGCGACAAAAACCGAAGAATTAAAAGTCAGCGGCCATGGTTATCAGCCCGAAGGCGAGATAAAACCGTCAGGAAATTTAAAACAAATAGCGCTGGCGGCCTTACTCTGTAATGATGCCGAGCTTTATGAGGAAGAGGGCAAATGGCAGGTGCAGGGAGATCCGATGGAAGGCGCGCTGCTGGCTTTTGCTGCCAAAGCTGGATTAGATACTAGAGATAGATGGAAGCGGCTGGACGTTATACCTTTTGATTCCCGGCACCGATATATGGCCAGCCTTAATGAAAGCCCGGAAGGCGAGAAGCGCATATTTGTTAAGGGCGCGCCTGAAAGATTGCTTGAGATGTGTGGAGCGGGCGAAGAGTGGCATAAACGGGCCGAAGAAATGGCGGCCCAAGGGCAGCGGGTTCTGGCGCTCGCAGTTAAAGACACAGATAGCCCCGACCTGAAAGCTGAAGATGTCGAAGGCGGTCTAACACTGCTAGGGTTTGCAGGTCTTATAGACCCGCCACGCAAAGAGGCCGTGCAGGCTGTGGCTGAGTGCCGCTCGGCAGGCATTCGCGTCATTATGATTACCGGAGATCACAAAGGAACTGCTTCGGCTATTGCGGGGCAGGTTGGTATCGAGCATCCGGAACGCATGCTCACTGGCCGTGATCTTGACCGGATGAATGACGAGGAGTTGCTGGAGGCCGCGGCAGATACAAACGTGTTTGCCCGTACCAGCCCCGGTGACAAGCTGCGTCTGGTCAAGGCCCTGCAAGGCCAGGGGGCAATACTGGCGATGACTGGTGATGGTGTGAATGATGCTCCGGCCCTGAAACGTGCCGATGCCGGTGTGTCCATGGGGCTAAAGGGAAGTGAAGCGGCCAAGGAAGCGGCTGAGATCGTGCTTGCAGACGACAACTTCGCCACATTGGCGGAAGCTGTGCGGCAAGGAAGAACAGTTTATAACAATCTCAAGAAGGTTATTGCCTGGACGCTGCCTACCAGTTGCGGCGAGGCTGCCGTGATTATTGTTGCTATTTTGTTTGGGTGGATGTTGCCGATCTCGCCGGTGCAGATACTTTGGGTAAATATGGTTACGACAGTGACGCTCGGGATAGCTCTGGCTTTTGAGCCGGTGGAGCCGGGAACCATGAAACGTCCGCCACGACCAAGCGGCCAGCCGCTTATAACGAGAGTATTGTTATGGCGGATTTTCTTTGTATCGGGCGTTTACGCTATCGGAATAATTGCGATTTTCTTCTATTCATTGCAGGGAGAAGAAAACAATCTGGCAGTTGCAAGAACCATGGCGGTCAATGCGATTGTGGTAATGGAGGCCTTTTACCTGCTTAGTATCCGGCATACTCATGGCATGCCGTTTACTTTGCGAGGGATTATTGGCACCAAGGCGGTTGCATTTGCAATTTCAGGAGTGATTCTGTTCCAGATAATATTTACCTATATGCCGTTTATGCACCGCTTCTTTGGTTCAGCATCATTAACTCCAGATCAGGGGCTTACGGTTCTGGCGTTAGGGATTCTGGTGATGCTGGTGCTGGAGGCAGAAAAATTTATCACCCGAAAAATCAAAGAAGCAGTATAGCGAACTGCTTGCTGCCAGTTGTTGAGTCAGGGAGCATTCGAGTTTGGGATATGTTTTAGCTTGGTAGAGCCTTTTCGAAGGATAGGCTCGATATCTTCAGCTTCTTCTTCTTCTGTAACATCTGTATCCGGAGCCGGAATGTCATTTTCTCCATCAAGTTCAGGAACAGTATCTTCTTGAACCTTTTCCAGTTTTATCCTCTTGACGTCAGTCAGCATTTCCAGATTGCGACCATGCAGGATTCGGCAAACTTCTATCTCTCCATCCGGCAGTGGTTCCCACCGGTAAACCGAGAAAGTACCACCATAACCAAGGACATTGTTTGCATATATCTCGATTGGTAGATCATCGACGAATCCCTTGGCCAGTAAATTTTTGGCATTTCTGCCGTTTTGGATGTTACTGGTATATTTTTCTTCGGAGTAGCAGAGTTTGATTAGCTGGCCGACCTTGGGTTTGGGGTCGCGGGTAATCATTTCTGCAGCTGTCGGAGAAACAATTACACTTTTGGGAGTGTCATCTTCGCGCAGATTTATTCTTGCAAGAGAAAAAGCGCCTGCAAAAAAGAATATCGAAAGCGAAGTCAATAAAATGAAGCGGTCCAACGGAGACACTAAAAAACCTCCAGCTTCCTTGATTCAAAATTATGAAAAAAACAATTGCCAAGTCTTATTAAAAGCTACCAGAAAAAAACGACTGTATTAAGGAATAAGTTCAGGTTACGGATTTTAATCCAACGTAAAAAAAGGGGGGCGCAAGCCCCCCGGAAGTCTATTATATTCCTTATCTTAATTCTTTACAGGAGCACTTTGCTGCAAGGATGCAGCTGATTTGGCGAGTCTTACAAGATTAAGAAATTCGCTACGATAGCCAAATGGGTCATTGCCTCTGGCGTTTTGTGCAAGATCAATTATATCCTGATAGCTGATATCACCGGTATATTTGCCTCCTTTAAGCAATTGCCCGAAAGTAGCTACAGCCGTTGCAAATCGAGTATCAGCATTGGCAGTCTCAAGGCTTTCGATTTCGGATTCTGTGGTGATCGGTGTCGTTATCAGTTTGCTGGTATCCTCGTCCGGGTTCTTGTAACGGATTTTGAGGAAAGCGTATTCGTCGCCAAAGTCGGTATCGGCCTTGTGCTTTTCGGCAGATGCCGTGTAACGGCTCTCATCTACCGTGCGCGGACCGCCGACCGGGGTAATTTCATAGATCGCCGTGACCGTGTGACCAGAGCCGATATCGCCAGCATCTACCTGATCGTTATTGAAGTCTTCGCGGTTCAGCGCCCGTGTTTCATATCCGATCAGGCGGTATTCGGCGACAGTATCGGGGTTGAACTCGACTTGAATTTTGACGTCTTTCGCTATCGGGAAGAGGGTTGAGCTTGCCTCTTCTACCAGTACCTTGCGGGCCTCATTGAGGCTATCGATATAGGCAGCAATGCCGTTGCCGTTCTGGGCCAGCGTCTGCATCATATGGTCATTGAGGTTGCCTTGACCAAAGCCAAGAATTGAAAGGAAAATACCGCTTTCCCGTTTACGCTCAACAAAATCTTTCAGTTCCTCGCGATTGGTAATGCCAACATTAAAGTCACCATCAGTGGCGAGCATTATCCTGTTAACGCCATCCTTGATAAAGTTGGCTTCGGCTAGTTGGTAGGCTTGACGTATCCCTTCAGCCCCGGCAGTACTGCCGCCAGCACTAAGACGGTCCAGCGCGTTCAGGATCTTGTGTTTCTCGCCCACTTTTGTGGGTTCTAAAACCGTTCCCGCAGCCCCGGCGTAAACCACGATTGCCACGGTGTCATCGGCTTCAAGCGTATCGAGCAGTAGTTTGAATGAGTTTTTAAGCAGTGGCAGCTTATCCTGCGCATTCATTGAACCGGAAACGTCCAGCAGAAATACGAGATTGCTGCGTGGCTTTTCTTCCGGCGCAATGTCATAGCCCTTGATGCCGATATGGACCAGCTTCTTGCCGTTCGCCCACGGGGAGGGTACGACAGTCACGCTCGGCTTGAACGGTTCGTCCCTGGTTTCGGGCAGCGGGTAATCGTAATCGAAGTAGTTGATCATCTCCTCGATGCGCACCGCGTCCTTTTGCGGCAACAGGCCGTTATTGATCTGGCGGCGCATGAAGGCATATGAAGAAGTATCGACATCGATTGAAAAAGTCGAGACGGGTTCTTCCTTAACGATCTTGATCTGGTTTTCCTCAAAATCCTCGAACTTGTCGCGGCCGACGTCCTGATAGCCGGGTTGTACGGCAAAATCGGAATCGACCATGGCCATGCTTTCCATCGCCATCATGGGTGCGGCACCGGCAATGGAATCGCGTCTTGAAGCTTGTCTTGAGTGAATTTTACCTGAAGCAGGTGGTTCTGCTGGTCCTCCAACATTAAACCCCACAGCATTCATTTCAGCAACTGAAGTCTTTTGTTCCGGCTTTTTAAAAAGTCCCAGTGGATCAACGATTCCGGGCAAGCTCTCCTGTGAGGTAACAATATTTTCGGCTATCGTTGAAAACTCGTTGCCGTACTGACTGCTTGGCCTGTTTGGTGTCGGCTCGTGAACGAAGCGCATGTATCCTTGGTATGTTGCACCGGTAAACAGATACACAGCTACTAATGCACCAGCCGTTTTAAAAACATAATTCTTTCTCATCGGATCTCTCCTTTTGTCTTCGGTTGTTCTTCCCGTTAGACGGCTGAAGACCCTCGATCCTTTGATATTTCTTTCAGATTCTTTTCCAGCGGCTTCATATTCGGCCAGCGCCAGGTTTGCCGCACGCTTGCGGGCATTGTCGCCTGCTGGCGGAGTCTGGATACCGGAAAGGATATTTTTTAAGTCTTTTTCATCCATTGGTTTTACTCCGTATCCCCTCACTGTCATCCAGGACAAGCGACGCATAGCGGAGCGCTGTTCCGGGATCCGGTGAAACACCTGCATGACGCATAAGCGTCATGCTCAATATAATGTTTTCTAAAGACAAATCACTTGCGCGATTTGACATGCCGTGCCGGATCCCCGCCTGCGTTACACGGCTTCGCCGCTCCACTTGCGGGGATGACAAGTTTTTGTATTTGTTTAGGGGTTTAACTACCATCATTTCCTCCCCAGCCTTTTGGCCAGCCTGTCGCGGGCGCGAAAAATGCGCCAGGACACGGTAGTTTCAGCGCACCGCAAAACTTGCGCAGCTTCGCCGTGACTGAGTTCCTCGCCAAACACAAGCAGCACAGCATCCTTCTCTTTAGGGGGAAGAGCATAGACAAGCTCAAGAAGCTCACGAGAATAGATCTCCTGTTCCGGGGAAGGCGCATTGGATTCGCTGTTTGCGCTATCTTCGCCAACCTGCATCCTGCCAGTCTGCCGCTGATAGTCTCTGGCGGTATTGATTACGAGGCGATAAAGCCACGTATTAAAAAGCGCTTCATTATGCAGGTTGCGAATTCCGCGGCCCAGTTTGATACAGGCGTTTTGGGTTATATCCTCGGCATCGTGTCGATTGCGCGTCCATTTAAAAGCGATAGCATACATTCTTTCATAATGGCGGTTTACCAGCATTTCAAAGGCCCAGGCATCCCCGTTCCTTGACTGCCTGACAAGTTCGCCATCCTCCGGCTCGCTCATTAACTTTCCTGTTAGTTAGACGCTGAGAAAGCACAAATGCTTGGCGAAATTTTATATTTTTTTTCTGCGCCTTAAAAGTCATATTTAATCAGTGAAAAGATGCGCCCCTTATATTCTGCGGTTTTTGGGCGTTAAAACTCTTGTTATATTTGCTTCATCATGCCATTTATTCTGGTGTGATGGATCCATTCATTTTTAAGCTTATAGCTTCGGGTATTGTAGCGTTTCTGGCTGTTGCCGGCATCCTGCCGCGTATGCGCAGGCTGGCTATAAGAAACGGTTTCGTGGACATGCCCGGAGGTCGCAAAGATCATGAAGAGATAGTCCCGCCAATTGGAGGCCTGGTTGTATTTCCGGTCTTTACAGTACTTGCTCTGGCGGCAGGGATGGATCTGAATGCTTACTGGCCATTACTTACGGCCCTTGCTCTGATTCTGATGGTCGGGGCGCTGGATGATTATCTCGATATAAAAGCTTCATTTAAATTCTTTATTCAATTTGTCGCTGCCTTGCTGATCGTAGTCAAGGGTGGAGTGGTTGTCGAAAGTCTTGGCGATTTCTTCGGCACGGGTCCGCTGGAGCTGGGAATAGCAGCCATACCTTTTACTGTCTTTTGTGTAATGTTGCTTATTAATGCCATCAATATGATGGACGGCCTTGATGGTCTGGCTGGCGGTATGGGGACGATCATTCTGTTCTGGATGCTGGTGGCTGAAATATTTAATGATGTGACAGGCAAAGGAACTGCAATTTTTCTCGTGTTACTGATTGGTGCCTTGGGCGGATTTCTCATATCCAATATGCGCACTCCCTTTAATAAGAGAGCAAAGGTTTTTCTGGGCGATTCCGGCTCTATGGCTCTGGGGCTGATTCTTGCCTGGTTTTCAATCCGGTTATCACAGCCGCCGCATCATACGCTTGTTCCTATATCCGTTGCCTGGATAGTGGCCTTGCCGGTTATAGATGCTTTCGGGTTGTTTATGATCCGGATATTTTCCGGCCGTCATCCTTTCAGCGCCGACCGGTTACATTTTCACCATCGTTTTATTCATGCCGGAGTTCCTCCCGGAAAGGCGACTGTAATCATACTTGTCACAGGTTTTGTTCTGGGACTGACCGGGTTTCTGGGAACGATCTGGGATGCTCCTGAATATCTTCTTACATATGCCTGGATTGGCCTCCTTGGTCTTCATACTTTTTTCACTGTAAAATCAGAGAAATTTATTACTTTTCTAACCGAAGTATTCGGAACCCGGTAAATAATACCCGTGTGGACAAGTCTGTAGATATATGTGTGAGGAACTTGACCGCTTATATCATTCGCTTCTAGCCTTTTACTATAGGGAATCAGAAGGACAACACTTCCCATGCAGGGATCAGGACATAAATCCGGTTTAATGAGATTAGTTTCCGTTGCAGCGCTCGGTGCTTTGATGCTGGGAGGCTGTTCTATGATGCCCAAAGAATGGACGGAATGGCTCTCTGCTTCGCCTGATGAGGAAGAGCACTATAATTATGGCTGGGAAGATCCCGGTGAGAAAGTTACTCCCGAGCCTTTGGCGCCACCTGACTGGTCAGAGCAAAGCTGGAGAGAAGGTGCGCCTGTAACCTATTCTTCGGAACCTCTTGTCGTAGAAGAGGAAAAGCGCGAGCCGGTTGGCCCTGTTGTTAATTCCCCGACTCGTCGTCTGGAAGAGGCAGAAAACAAAATAGAAAATCTCGAAGTTGAGGTGGCGGCACTTCGGCAGGACTTTAAAACCCTTCTTCCTGCTCTCAGGCAGCTTATGGCTCAACGCAGCAGCAAGCCTGCTCTGCAAGGTGTTGCTCCGCAATCTTCCGTGCGACAGGCCATGCCTGCACCAATGCCCCGGAAGCAAACAGCAGCACCGGGTTCATATCAGGGCTCTTACATCATTCCTGGTCAGGACAAATCCTTTGGGGAGCATCCACGAAGCGTGTCTTCAGGCGCATCACAGGTTAACAGCTATGTTGAGAATCTGCGGTTTGGCGACCATGGTAAAAAGACAAGAATTGTTCTCGATCTTGCCCGGCCTACGGCTTATTCATACAATGTGGACCCTTCTCAGGGATATCTGGTTGTTGATCTGCCGGGAGCTGAATGGCGTGGACCGCTACGCGGGACTCTTAACAAGTCACCGCTTTTTACGCACTACACAGTGCAGCAAGTTCCGGGAAGTGGCAGTCGCCTGATGTTACATTTGCGTCAACCTGTGAAAGTTACCTATGCGGATCAGCTTGATCCCAATAGCACATACCGTAATCACAGGGTTTTCCTCGACGTAGTGCCGGAATAGTTTTTAAATCACGAAAAAGAAAAAATTTTTCGAAGGATTATGCTCTTTCATTCGTAAGAAAAGTATAAGCGATCACTTTTGACACGGAGACTAATTATGAAGAAAACAGGATTACTCACGCTAACTGCTGCTCTTGCGGTACTTTCCATTCCTGCTATTGCGCAGGACGATGGTGCTACGACAGAAGTTACAAGAGGTCCGGGAGCCGGGCCCATGGCGCAGGTTATGTTTCAAAAAATGGATACAGACGAAAGCGGTACTATCAGCGAAAGCGAGTTTACTAGTCAGTGTGCTGAAAGGTTTGCCAAGATGGATGCCGATGGGAACGGCGAGTTGACCCATGAAGAAATGAAGGCCGCCCATGCAGAGAGACGCGAAAAAATGCGCGGCAAGATGATGCATCACCGGGAAAACAAGCGCCCGCCTGTTGCCGAAGAAACTGAATAAGTCCTTTAACTGAATGGCATGCGAATGGAGGAGGAAAGCGACGAGCGTCTTGCCGAGCTGGTTGGCGAGCGCAATCAGCAGGCCTTCTCCATTCTAGTCAGGCGCCATGCCCAAAGATTTTATCGCACTGCATGGCGTATGAGCGCCAATACTGCGGAGGCGGAGGAAATAGTGCAGGAGGCTTATCTTAAACTGTGGGAGCGGCCCCGGATCTGGAAGCCCGGAAAAGGAGCTCTTTTTACCACATGGTTCACCAGAATCATTATTAATCTGGCTATAGACAGGAATAAAAAAAGTCGGGCTGTCATTATGGATTTATCCTCTGTGATTGGTCAGGATCCCGGTCAGGAAAACAATGTGATGGTCGATCAGAGGCAGGCCAGGCTAGAAGCTGCTATTCAGGCTCTTCCGCCTCGTCAGAGAGCCGCTCTGAACCTTTGTTATTATGAGGGTTTTAAAAACGCAGAAGCAGCTGAAGTGCTGGGGATCAAGGTTAAGGCGCTGGAGTCCCTGCTTGGCAGAGCAAGAGAATCTTTAAGGTCGCAGTTTAAGGAGCAAGGAGATGTCTGAAAACAGACTGGATGCATTGCTGCGAAATCGGGTGAAGCCTTCCCGGCTTCCGGGACTGGAATCAAGAATAATAAACGCTGCAGCTGCTATCTCTATTCGCAGGGACTGGCGCAAGGAATTTGCCGCTCTTTTTGTTCTGCCTTATCCGGCGGCGATATTACCGTTAATAATGTTGGCCGGGCTGTTTTTGGGGCTCGGAATGCCGCAGGAAAGCAATATGTCATCGCCGGATTTATCAAATTTGCTTTATCTGGAAGAGGTCTGGTTATGAACCGCAAGGTAAAACTGATTTTTACATTATCGCTTGTACTTAATGTGTTTCTGACGGGAGCTCTTGCCGGTGTTGTCATTGAAAGGCTGGATCCCCCTTTTTCCGAACGTGCTGAACTTGCACCTGAAAGCAGGCAGCTGGTACAGAAACAGGTCAGCGACACAATTGCCGAATCACGCGAAATTATGCGTGAAACGCGAGATTCCCGACGTGAGATGTTCGATGCGCTTTCGGGTGAGGAAATAGATGTTGCAACTTATCAGCAGGCAGCAGAAAAGATGATTGAGGCTCATGGAAGTCTCTTGCGCCTGCGTTCCGAAAAGACTCTGGAAATGGCGCAAAGCCTTACGCAACAGGAAAGAGAAAAGCTCGCCCGCCATATGATGGCCCCCGGTCATTTTGCTGACCGTTTTGGTATGCGCAAGGACTCTGGAAGGCGGCATTTTGAACGTCGATAAAAATCGTATTTTCCCATAATTTTTGTTAACCTGATATATAGATATTTCTGTCAGTATTTGTTTAACGAAGACTGATAAACTGGAGGTTCTGTTTTGGAAAGGAAGACGGGTGGCATAAGCGGTAACCGTGGATCCGGAAGCGGGGATCTGCGAGTTGGTGAAGTTAAATCCGTGCGCCGGGCACCGGGTGGATCTGACAAGCGAGTCGATGTCATTATGAAGGGCGAGGGCGTAAATGATCGTGAAAAAGCCTCGATCTATATGAACGGCAAATATGCAAAGGATTTAAAAACTAATAAGAAATACGAATTCGAACTCGAAAAACGGGAAAAGGACAAGGAAAGAGGGCAGGGAACCAAGTTTGGTAAAACCCGAAAAACATATCGCTGTGACAGCGAGCCTTCGGAAACAACCAGTACGTCCGGCTTTCGTGGTCCGGGAGGCTCTTCCAGGAAATCAAGAAGTGCCAGATGGTTTCACTGACATTCAGCCGCTTTGCCCATGAATTTATTTAGTGTGGCCGTCGATTGCGGGATCGGTGTTTTTTGCCAATACCGAATTAATGCTTTTATTAACGCTTTGCCCTTTATAATATCTTGATACAGGTGTTTTTTATCAGGTAATTCATTAATAAATCAGGGACGGGGAAGCATATAGAAATGGCACTTTTTTTCCATTACCTCCGTACGCATGCTTTCTTTATTGGAATTTCATTTGTTTTTGCGTTAGCGACTTCCTGCTTTTCCGTACCTTCATATGCGGCCAATGCCGGGGATGCCTGTGACCTGCTCCCCGTAAACTGATCCATCTTGAAGTGGGGTCTGCAACCTTTTAAA
>CAZJRT010000043.1:0-10961 GCA_964548445.1 uncultured Pseudobdellovibrionaceae bacterium | reverse complement strand
GAGTGGGCTGTGGGGATTACATGGTCTGTGCCTTGCCCTCACAGACCATGCGCGCAACCATGAAGAGTGTCGCCGCCAGCTGCTCTGTAGAAGATATCCAGCGTGTGCAGGGGTGGATAATCGTCTCCAAGGGCATCGAGCTCAACACCCTGGAGCTTATGACCGATGTCTTGCTGGAGGAGCTGCCGCAAATGAGCAAGGAGAAATTGCTGGTCCTCTCCGGCCCCTCCCATGCCGAGGAGGTATCGCGAGATATTCCAACCACCGTTGTCGCCGCATCCGAAAACAGCGATCTGGCGACGCATATCCAGCAGCAGGTATCCACCGAAACCTTCAGGATATACACCAACAACGATATCACCGGCGTAGAGCTTGCCGGCAGCGTGACGGGCAACACTGGTGCCCATACCGTACTGGTTGTTTTCAACCACATAAAGAACCGGGAGCTTCCAGAGCGCAGCCATATTATAGCACTCGGCAACCTGCCCCTGATTGGCTGCGCCATCGCCCATATAGGCGACTGCCACACCACCATCCTCTCGGTATTTATGCGAGAAGCCAAGACCTGTGCCAATCGAAGTACTGGCACCGACAATGCCATGCCCGCCATAGAATTTCTTTTCTTTGCTGAACATATGCATGGAGCCGCCCTTGCCCCGCGAGTACCCGCTTTCGCGGCCAGTAAGTTCCGCCATTACGCCTTTAGGGTCCATTCCTGTTGCAAGCATATGCCCGTGGTCACGGTAGGCGGTAACGACACTATCTTCCGGTTTTTGCATAGACTGGATGCCGGTGACTACGGCTTCCTGACCGATATACAGGTGACAAAATCCACCGATAAGACCCATGCCATACATCTGCCCGGCTTTTTCTTCAAAACGCCGGATCAGTAACATGGAACGGTAGAGTTTTTTCATTTCGTCATTAGATGCGGGAGGAGTGGCGCGCTGTGCACCCTTTTTGTTCGCTGTCTTTTTCTTGTTGGCGGCCATAGTCGCACTGTCCTTACAGTTGTAATTACTTCTTAGATTTAGGGCATTTGGTAGTGACGATCAATGATCGCCATCAAAAAGAATACGTTCGTCTTTATGTACGAAACCGAGCACCTGGCGGGCTCTTTCCTCTAGCAAGTCAGGATTTATGCTGCCTGGACGCAACATTACGACTTTAGTTTCGAGATTGGACCGGGCTTCTGAAAGCCTTTGGTGTTCATCGGATAAACGCTCAATGCGATTTTCGAGATAAAACAAACGCAGACAACTGCGCTCACCATGAATCAGGTGATAGGAAAAATAGAAGCACAGGCTGAAGCCTATAAGCGAAAGCAAATTCCGCCTTAACATATATCTGTATTCGAGAAGCCTGTTCATATATATATCGAATCACATATGATTCATTGAGGTCAAGATAAAAATTCAAATGAATCAAAGGCTTGGCTGGGAACGTTAAGAGAACAAAAACCATTAAGTGACTCTAATGATTCATTAAATCGCTAAATCTTTTTTTCCGGCTCCGGAGGATGATTTTTGCGGTACTTTGCGACAGCTTTGAACCATATAAGTTCAGGATCATTATCGAACAACAATCCCGGATCAAAATCCATTACCATCCACGCTCCTCGCAGATACTCAAAATTAAGCTGTAACGGTCCCCATCCGGCGTAGCCAGATACAACAAATTGCCTTTCTCCTTCCCGAATATTGTTTTGCGGCGACCTCTGAAGTGAACTAAATTTGCCGTTTCTAAATACGGCAAAGCGCTTCCATTCGGGATTTTGGACTGGGCCGCCGTAAAGGCCGGGGAGATCCTGATCAAGATCAGGATAAGGAAAACTCTTTTTTAGCGGTTTGTTGATAATAAAACCGTGGGCGGAGAATAGATCGTGCCTTACCAGATATATTACGCTCTCATGAAATGGTCCGCTATCAATCAAATCTCCGGCTACCAGCAATTTGCCGGTATAGCCTTTGTAAAAGGATGACAGAGTAGGAAGAGCCAGCAAAAATGCGGCCAGAAGCAAATAAATTCTGGCCGCATTTGGTGTTCTTTTAACCATCAGACGCCTGATTAAAGCGAAGCCGAAGGCTTGGCTCCGCGCATAAAGCTCCTGCCAGAATAACGCGCTGTGTCGCCCAGCATCTCTTCAATGCGGATAAGCTGGTTATACTTGGCTATCCGGTCAGAGCGGGACAGAGATCCTGTCTTGATTTGTCCGGCATTGGTGGCAACCGCAAGATCAGCGATAGTGGAGTCTTCCGTTTCGCCTGAGCGATGTGAAAGCACAATGCCGTATCCTGCACGCTTGGCCATTTCAATGGTTTCCATCGTTTCAGTAAGTGAGCCAATCTGGTTAACCTTAACAAGAATTGCATTGGCTGCGCCCATTTCGATGCCTTTCGCAAGACGCTTGGCATTGGTCACGAACAGATCGTCACCTACCAGCTGAACCTTGCTGCCAATGGTATTGTTAAGGTTGACCCAGCCTTCCCAGTCGTCTTCATCCAGACCGTCCTCGATAGAGACGATCGGATAACGATTGCAAAGATCTTCGTAATAACGAACCATTTCGTCTGATGACAGAACTTTGCCTTCACCTTCAAGGTTGTACTTTCCATCCTTGTGGAATTCGGTTGAGGCGGCATCAAGAGCTATCATTACATCTTCTCCCGGCTTGTAACCTGCAGCCTCAATAGATTTCATGATGTAATCCAATGCTTCCTGAGATGATCTGACTGCAGGAGCAAAGCCGCCTTCGTCACCAACGTTTGTATTAAGTCCGGCTTTTGAAAGCTCTTTCTTCAGTGCATGAAAAACTTCAGCTCCACAGCGTAAACCTTCAGAAAAGTCAGGAGCGCTTACCGGCATGATCATAAATTCCTGAATATCAACCGGGTTATCAGCATGCTGACCACCATTAATAATATTCATCATCGGTGTCGGCAGAAGGTGAGCGTGTACGCCGCCTACATAACGATAGAGCGGCTGTTCCAGTTCATTCGCCATTGCGTGCGCGCAAGCCAGAGAAACACCGAGAATTGCGTTCGCGCCAAGGCGGCCTTTGTTTTCGGTGCCGTCGAGCTTGATCATTGTGTAGTCGATCATCTTCTGGTCTTCGGCATCGTAACCACAAAGAGCGTCATAAATTTCTGTATTTATGTTGTCTACTGCTTTTGTGACGCCTTTGCCGCCATAACGGTTTTTGTCGCCATCACGTAGTTCAACAGCTTCGTGGGCTCCTGTTGATGCGCCGGAAGGTACAGCAGCGCGCCCAATGGCACCGGATTCAAGAGCCACCTCAACTTCCACAGTGGGATTACCGCGGGAGTCCAGGATCTCGCGTCCTGTTATATCAATTATTGCAGTCATTACTTTCTCCTAGTTGTTTTGTAAGTAGCTTTTTAATACTTCTTAGCCAGTTGATCAAAGGCTTTCAGTGTTTCCAGTACTTCAGGCATATCTAATAACTTCACCATATTAGGGCCGTCAGAAGGCGCATTATCCGGATCCTGATGGGTTTCCATGAAAATACCCGCGACGCCAACCGCTATAGCGGCTCTTGCCAGAACCGGAACCATTGACCGGTCTCCGCCTGTTGAGCTGCCCTTCCCTCCCGGTTGCTGAACGGAGTGAGTGGCATCGAATATTACCGGATAGCCTGTTTCGGCCATAATGGATAGAGAACGCATATCCGAGACAAGGGTGTTATATCCAAAACTGGCTCCGCGTTCGCAAAGCATAATATTTTCATTGCCTGTGCTGGCGATTTTCTCGGCCACATTTTTCATGTCCCATGGCGCAAGAAACTGCCCTTTTTTAACGTTAATCGCTTTTCCTGTCTCTCCTGCTGCAAGCAAAAGATCAGTCTGACGGCAGAGAAACGCAGGGATTTGCAGTATATCCACGATCTTTGCTACTTCGGCACACTGTTCAGGCAGGTGAATATCTGTAATAACCGGCACGCCAAATTCCTTTTTGAGATCAGCAAAGACCTCGAGACTTTTCTCAAGGCCCAGACCACGCTGGCCTTTAATGGATGTGCGATTGGCTTTGTCAAAAGAAGTTTTAAAAACAAAAGGAATATCAAGCTTGATTGCCAGTTCCTTCAATGCGCCGCACATATAGAATGCATGGTCGCGGCTTTCCAGCTGGCAAGGGCCTGCGATTAATGCAAATGGCAGGTGATTGGCGATATCAATCTCGCCAACTTTGACGATTTTATTTTCGTTTTTCTGCATTGCTATAATTCCTTACGGATTTAGTGGTGACCACGCCGGATCAGAAGCATCCTTTGGTGTCGGGAGCATACGCTCGTTATATCCGGTAAGGTCAATCGTGTATAGCTTTGCCTGACGTTGCTCGCCATTAGGGCCTACGGGGCGCTCCTTAAAGTATATAAGCACCCGGCCATTAGGAGACCAGCTTGGTCCTTCTACGTGATAGGCCTTGGTAATCAAACGCTCACCGGTACCATCAGGACGAATAACGCCAATATAAAAATTGCCTCCGAGGATTTTTGTAAAAGCAATCATGTCCCCCCGTGGCGACCACACCGGATTGGCGTAACGGCCCTGATCAAATGTTATCCGGTGCACGTTACCGCCATCGGCATTCATTACATACATCTGTTGAGATCCACCGCGATCAGATTCGAATACAACTTGTCTCCCGTCAGGCGAGAAACTAGGACTGGTATCGATTGAGGAATGAGTAGTAAGTTGTTTTACCTGCCGCGTACGCAGATCCATTACGTGAATATCACTATTACCATTTCGGCTCATACTGAAAATGACTTTGTTCCCATCAGGCGAAAATCGCGGAGCAAAGGTCATTCCGGGGAAGTCGCCAAGTACTTCCTGCCTTCCTGTATCGATATTGTAAAGATAGACCCTGGGCTTGTTGTTATGATAGGCGAGATAGGTGATTTCCTGTGCATTGGGTGAAAAACGCGGAGTAAGAACAAGGTCCTCGCCGTCTGTCAGGTAGCGATGATTGGCGCCGTCCTGATCCATTATAGCAAGGCGTTTTATCCTGACAGTTGATCCCTCCTCGGCAATATATACAATACGGGTATCAAAATAGCCGCTTTCCCCGGTAAGTCTTTTATAAACCTCGTCAGAGATAATATGTGCAATTCTCCGCCAGTTTTGCGGAGTAGTCATGTATGCCATGCCTATCAGCTGCTGCTGGGAAAAAACATCCCAAAGACGAAATTCAACTCTGGTCTTGCCGTCTGAGCCTTGCATGACGCTTCCCGTTACAAGTCCCTGAGCATTAATGGCTCGCCATTCACCAAAGCGCGGGCCATCACTGGCGATGGATTTCGGATCCTGAATGAAAGCTCGCGGGTTGACCGTTTTGAATAATCCGGAGTTTTCCAGATTAGTGCTGATAATCTGAGGGATTTGCTGGGCGATATCCCGTTGCTGCGGATTGCCGAAATGGAATGTACTTACAGCTATTGGAAGCGGCTGGAAATTACCTTTTGTCAGGTCAATTTGCAATTCGGCTCTGGCAGCGTGCGGAAGTAATAAAAGCAGAGCCAGAATAAAAGATTTCAAATAAGATTTCATTGTAACATTTCCCTAGGGTCGAAGCGGACAACAATGGTTTTCCATTGATCATACTTGCTTGGTGGAAGATTTAAAGGGTTGCATTGCGGACTGTACACCGCCCTGATTGCACTTTCGGCCGCCGTGCGGAAAAAAGGGTCGCGATTATTGGGGTTTAGTACATGTGCGCTGTTTACTGTGCGGTCAGGATTTACAAAAATTCTGACCTCCACTACCAGATTTTCTGCATACTTGGCACCAGCCGGAATATTCCAGCAAGCAGCAAGCTGGCTGCGCAAGGCATTCATTTCCCCTGAACTGACGACCTGCCGGGCAAAACGGGAAAGAGGTGATGACTTTCCTGACTCGGGTGATGTAAGCGGAGCTTGTTGCTGCGGGTTGTCTGGAGCGTGCGGGGTAAGATTTCGTAATAGTGTGTTGAAGGTTTCCTTGTTTTCCTGGGGCTCCTTCTCTTCCTGACTGGCTGGAGAAGGTGCTGGCGGCTTAGTAGGCTTTCTTTTTATATCCTCTGGCTTGGGTGGAGGAATGGCAGGTGTCACCGGTTTTGATAAGTCTTCTACCAGTGCGGGCGGTTTTGGCGCGGCAAGTTTGGGCATTTCCTCGGTCATTTTAGGAGGAGTCGGTCTGGAAGGTGGGGCCGGTGCTTCGTTTTTTGGCGGGATCGCCGGGCGTTTCTCAATTGGTTTATCACTGATTTCGCCTTCGGATACAATATCTACAGTGACGTTCTCGATGATGGCCGATTCCGGTTTGATGTACGGCATGCCATAATATGCAAAGGCCATAACACTTATGTGAAACAGCAATGAAAAAACCAGTGGTATTTTCAGCGAAGCGTTCATTTGCAAAGTATAATCGTATCTAATCGCCGCCACGGACATGCCGGTTAAAATATTCAGGTTTTATGGCTTCTTTATGGAGCTTTCGGATATCAATGCAACCTTGCGGAATCCCGCACTGTTAATCGCTCCTATAATCTCCATAACCTGCCCATAGGATAAATTCTTGTCGCCTCTAATATAGACGCGACGGTTAGGATCTGTATTGGTCATAGCCTCCAGCATTGTAACCAGACGTTCAAATTTCACTTCGGTATCACCAACATAAATCATGCCATTATTAGTGATAGTAATCTCCAGTGGTTTGTTGTCTTCATCTTTCAGTGCGCTTGCCTGTGAGTTAGGCAAATCTACCGGGACACCAGCGGTCAGCAAAGGCGCTGCCACCATAAAAACGATAAGCAGCACCAGCATCACATCAACAAAAGGCGTGACATTGATTTCGGCCATGGCTCTGTATGATCCACGGTTGCGCCCTCTTGTCTCTTTAAACTTTACTAGTGATCCCATGATTTATTTGCTTCTTTCCTGACGGTCTAGATGACGCGACAGGATGGTTGAAAATTCAGAAGTAAAAGTATCCAAACGATCTGCATAACGATTTAGTGCATTTGAAAATACATTAAAGGCTATCACTGCCGGGATTGCCGCGACCAGTCCCAGAGCCGTTGCAAAAAGAGCTTCGGCGATACCAGGGGCAACAACCGCAAGAGAAGTGTTGTTGGTCTGTGCGATTGAGGAAAAGGAATTCATGATCCCCCACACAGTACCGAACAAGCCAATGAAAGGTGCAGTAGAGCCTACGCTTGCCAAAAATGTCATGCCTCGTTCGAGCCTGCTCATTTCCTTGCCAATTGTCACAGACATTGCGCGTTCCACCCTCTGGCGCAAACTGGCCTGAATATTTTCTCTTGAGGGCAAGCCCCCTTCAACGCCTTCCTGCCATTCATCCATTCCGGCAGCAAAAACGTTGAGTATCGGATCATCCTGACTTTTCTTGACACGTTGATAAAGTTTGTCGAGGGGCTCTCCAGACCAGAAAGCATCTTCGAACTTTGCCGCCCTGCGATATAACTTTCGAAGCGTCCCTCGTTTTTCAAAAATAATCGCCCAGCTCCAGACAGAGGCTACAATCAGTGCCAGCATTACAAACTTGACAATTATGTCAGCCTGCAGGAACAAGCCCCACATACTCAAGTCCCCGGAGAAACTGCCTCCGAGATCCATCGCCTCTACAGCCCTGTTAGCCAGTTCTTCAGAATTATCCATTTCAACTTGCATCCTTTAAAGCTTGCTTGACCGGATCAGGCAGACGGCAAGGTCTGTAATCCTTACCAATACATGCCAGAGTTACCTTTATAATGAAAATAAGATCATGACCGCAAACTATGGATTGATCCATAATAAACGAACTGTTTTTCACAGTTTCTACGGTTGTTTCAACTCGCAGGATATCATCCAGACGAGCCGGTTTTTTGTAATCAGCCTCAATATGTTTTACAACAAATCCGCACCCGTTTTCTTCCCACAAAGCGCTATTCTCAAAACCTGTACTTCTAAGCAGTTCGGTGCGCCCACGCTCAGCGAATTTCAGGTAATTTGCATAGTAGACCACGCCGCCGGCATCAGTATCCTCATAATACACTCTGAATTCGCTAATGTTTTTCATTCTTCAATCTCCTCTCCGGATAGAAGATTCATTTGCGGATCTGATTTCGGAGCTATTCCCAGATATTCATAGCCTTTTATGCTTATAGTTCTTCCTCTGGGTGTTCTGTTGATCATTCCCTGTTGGATCAGATATGGTTCGATCACTTCCTCTATGACATCACGCTGTTCCGATAGTGCTGCTGAAAGGGTATCAACACCCACCGGACCGCCACCATAATTCTCGGCGATACAACAAAGATAACGACGATCCATGCCGTCCATTCCGGATTTGTCTACGTCAAGCCGCATTAGTGCTGCATGTGCTGCTTCGGCATCGATGACAGTATTTCCGGCTACTTCTGCAAAGTCCCTTACTCTTCGGGTTAATCGTCCTGCTATACGAGGTGTGCCGCGAGAGCGTCTTGCTATCTCCATCGCGCCGTCTTCGGTCATTTGCATCTCAAGCAGTTTTACAGTTCGCTGGACTATCAGTTTCAACTCTTCCGGCTCATAAAATTCAAGTCTCAGCGGAATGCCGAAACGATCACGCAAAGGGCCTGTAAGCAAGCCGCTTCGGGTTGTCGCGCCAACGAGGGTAAATGGCTGCAATTCTATCTGGACTGAGCGTGCTGCCGGGCCTTCGCCAATGATGATGTCTAGCTTGCCGTCTTCCATCGCCGGGTAGAGTATCTCTTCCACTGCCGGGCTTAGTCGGTGAATTTCATCAATAAACAAAACATCATTAGCTTCGAGATTGGTAAGAATAGCGGCCAGATCCCCTGCCCTTGCAATAACCGGCCCTGAAGTTGCGCGAAATCCAACGCCAAGCTCACGTGCGATAATCTGGGCCAGAGTGGTCTTGCCGAGCCCCGGAGGACCGCAAAGCAAAACATGATCCATGGCATTGCGTCGATTCTTTGCTGCATCTATAAAAACTCTCAGATTTTCACGCACAGCCTTTTGGCCAATGAATTCTGATAATGAAAGAGGCCGCAACGATCCCTCATCACGCTTTTCATCCTCCAAAGCGCTTTTTTCAAGTTCGGGGTTCTTTCCGGTTGCAGTTTGCATTATGCAGCAATTTCCTTAAGTGCCATTCGAATTAGTGCTTGCAGGTTATTCCGCTCCTCTTCGTCGACTTTGCCGCGAGCTTTCGCGACTGCCGTGAATGCATCGGACCTGCCGTATCCAAGATTAATCAATGCTGAAACAGCATCATTCCCTATGTCTGTTTGAGGAGTAGCAGGTGTTGACGCAGAAGGGATATCCGATACTACCGGCTTTTGCTGATCGAAAGCAACTGATCCGGTCTTATCCTTAAGTTCGGTGATTATGCGCGTGGCCAGCTTTGGCCCTACTCCATCGGCCCTTGTGATCATGGCTTTGTCCTGTGCTGCGATAATGACAGGAAGTTCTTCCGCAGGGCACACGCTTAATATGGATAGAGCTGCTTTTGCGCCCACTCCTTGTACTCCGGTTAATATCTTGAACCAGTGCTTTTCAGCTACATCAATGAAGCCATATAAATTGAAAGCATCTTCTCTTATGATTGTCTCAATTAACAGCCGGGTCGGCTCACCTGGAGGCCCTATCCTGGAAATAGTGCGCCTGCTGGCAAAAACGATATAACCAACACCTTGCACATCCAAAATCAGCTTGTCCTGCTCAATACTGTCAATAATGCCAGAGAGTTTACCAATCATCCTGCGACTCTTGAAAGTGACGAGGCATGGTGTGCATGACATATCGCAATGGCCAATGCGTCTGCTTCATCCGATGAGCCCATCATTGCTGATGGTAGCAATACTTTTACCATCATCATCATTTGATCCTTGGATGCGTGGCCATTGCCAACCAGTGACTTTTTAATAAGGTTGGCAGAATACTCTGAAACAGATAATCCCTTACGTGCTGCGGCAACGACAGCCACTCCTCTTGCCTGCCCAAGAAGTAGTGCGGAAGCCGGATTTCTATTTACAAAAGTTTCCTCGATTGCCGCGACATCGGGGGACCATTGATTGATTGTATCTGCAAGTTTTTCGTCAATTCGCGCAAGCCTCTCGCTTAAAGGTATTCTGGCATCAGTACGTATTTGTCCGCACCCGATAAAGCGCAAAGCGCTGCCATCCTGTTCAATAATTCCCCATCCCGTTTTTTGAAGTCCGGGATCTATGCCAATAATACGGATCAATTCTCCATAATCCTTTCCAGTGTTTCGTCGTCAATATCGAGATTGGTTGTAACATTCTGGACATCGTCATTATCTTCCAGAACTTCTATTAATTTTAGTACAGATCTGGCCTGATCTTCTTCCGCTTGCCCCGGGACGTTGGACCGCCAGGCGAGCGAAGCTTTTTCAGGTTCCCCGAATTTTTCCGTCAAGGCATCACGTACAGCTGAAAAATCATCGGGTTCGCATGTAATTTCATGAATTTCATCTCCTGATTCAGCATTCAAAGCACCGCTTTCAACTGCTGCTTCGAAAACTGCTTCTGCTGCAGCTGCCTTTGCAGGGTAAATAATTTCACCGATGCGATCGAACATGAAAGATACTGAATTGGTTTCACCAAGATTGCCGCCATATTTTGTAAATGCTGATCTTACTTCGGCAGCAGTCCTGTTTCTGTTATCAGTTAACGTCTCCACTATGACGGCCACGCCGCCTGGGCCGTAGCCTTCATAGTGAACTTCCTCATAATTATCGCAATCACCAGAGCCAACTGCGCTGTTTATGGCCTTTTTTATGCGTTCGTTAGGCATATTGACGCCTCGAACCGCAATAATGTCGGTCTCTAGTCTTTGGTTTTCCGTAGGATCAGCCCCCTCAAGTTTTTTTGTTACTATTATGTCCCTTTCGAATTTTGTCAAATTTTTCGTTCGCTTGGCACTCTGCTCGCCTATT
>CAZJRT010000042.1:0-11069 GCA_964548445.1 uncultured Pseudobdellovibrionaceae bacterium | reverse complement strand
CAAGCGCCTGATAGTACCACCATCGAATTCCTGGTTCTCACCGATCAAATCGAGCATTTGCCCGCCTATCATGCCATTGGGCCCGGCGGACTTGGCCAGACAGCTCACGAGTTCACAGCGAACTCTCGGATCTTCATGCGTGTCGGAATCTGATAAAATCTCAAATGCCTGGGTCAGGAGAGCATCGCCAGCAAGCAATGCTGTTGCTTCGTCATATGCGACATGGACTGTAGACTTGCCTCTCCGGGTATCGGAATCATCCATCGCCGGCAGATCATCATGAATCAGGGAGTAACAGTGGACCATTTCCAGTGCCGCAGCAGCCCGGCAGGCACGCGATGGTGCCACATTAAACAGGCTGGCAGAATTTACCAAAAGAAAAGGCCGAAGACGTTTGCCTCCATTAAGAGTGCCGTAACGCATGGCCGAATACAGAGTTGATTCAGGCAAGTCCGTTTCCGGCAACAGGCGCTCAATAGCCCGGTTTACCGATTCAACAACTTCATCCATGTGTTCCTGAAGGCGGGAACTGGCTTCTCTAGGCGAAGGGGCCATTCTTTAATCCTCATCAAGTGGGGTCGTTTGCACGCTGCCATCATCCGAGATACTTATTTTCTCGATTTTGGCTTTTGCCTCTCCCAGTTTCTTTTCACAATGTTTCTTCAGCAGCACACCCCTCTCATATGAAGAGATCGAATCTTCAAGTGGAGCCTGTCCACTCTCAAGCGCACGAACAATATTCTCAAGCTCTGTTAAAGCCTGTTCAAAGCTCAGGTTTTCGATAGGGGGCTTTCCGCTCATATCAAGTACATATTTAATTTGTCGCAGCGAGTTTATGACAGCTTCGGGAGAATCTCAAGGAATGCATGCATAAAACTCCTAGCTGATGAACAATATTAGCAAAACAAACATGGAACATTATGAGGTATACTGACAGTGTAAGTTGGACTTAATGTCTTAAAGAGAAGGAGCTTGTTATGCATTTACACGGAGTTTTCGAGGCGGAAAGCACACCTCTCAAAAACCTGGATCCGCTCGCATGGAAAGTTGGGCGAGAAAAGGACCTGTACCGTGATCGGCAAAAGCGCCTTCTTCTATCCCGCCGCCCACGTCAGCGCAGCAATCACGAAGCTTGATAAGACGCTGATTTCAAAGAGTCTTCAGGGACCCGCCTGCATAAACAGGCGGGTTTGTTTTTATTCTTTTTGCAACTATATACCGGCTAATTTCTGAATGTGTATTCTCACACAATTCTTGAGTGCATCAAGATTATATCCGCCTTCGAGCACAGAAACGATTTTTCCGGTACAATACTCATCTGCTATATGAACCAGCTGCTCTGTAACCCAGCCAAAATCATCGTCTGTCAGCATTAAACTGGCCAGATGATCATCGATATGAGCATCAAAACCTGAAGATAACAAAATTAGCTCAGGTTTATAATCATGCAGCGCCGGAAATACACATGATTCGTAAGCTTCCCGAAATTCTTCAGGATCGGAATAACCAGCCAGTCGAATGTTCATTATTCGATTCTCTATATTATCTCCTGGCTTGCCGGTTCCAGGGTACAGAGGCCATTGATGGGTGGAAATATAAAAAAATTCATGATTATACTCCGCCAGCTTCTGAACTCCATTTCCATGATGGACATCAAAATCAACAATCGCAATACGTTCGAGATTATGTTGCTGGCGAGCATACAGCGCGGCAATGGCAATACTGTTGAATACACAAAAACCATCAGAACCTCCGGGCTGGGCATGATGTCCAGGGGGGCGAACAGCACAGAAAGCACGATCAGTTATACCCTCGAAACAGTCGTCTACTGCTTTGCACATCGCGCCTACGGCTCTGCACGCAGCATCGTAACTGCCAGCAGATATCACTGTGTTGGGATCCGGCTGGGCATAATCTGACGAAGAGCACATCTGCCTGATTTCATCGATATAATCTTCATCATGGAACAAGGTCAGCAAAGATTTGTCAGATCTTTCAAAATCCCTGTCAACAGGAATACCGGAGAACTGCGGCTCCCTGAATACTTCTAACATAGCATTCAGCCGCTCCACACGCTCCGGGTGGCCGGCTCCGGTGTCGTGTTGCAAAAAGTCATCATGGGTATAAACCCGTAATTTCATAAGAACTAGCCAAGTAAAGCTTGATAGTGACGCCGTATCATCTCGTCAATCTCCTGATCAGAAAAATTGAAATGACGGCCAATTTCTTCGACCATAACCTGACGAATGGTTACGCACAAATCATCACCAGTTTCACACCATAAATCAAGTATTGGCCTGCGAAATAAAATCAATATATCATCTTCACTAGCCGTAAGCCTTTCTACACCGGGAGAAATTTCCTTACCGCTTTTGTAGACCGCCAGCAGATCATAAGGATCATCAAGATCAAGCTCGGCTTCTGCAGCTTCATCAGGAAAATCCTCAATCAAGACTCCCAGTTCATCACAAAACTCCATGAGCTCCTCGGGAAGATTCTCCAGGGCATCAATAGCAATGACTTCCATATCCTCAATACACGGAGGATGAGAGAAATTCATAATAATTTGACGACGATCCATTCTTCGCCTCTTTGCCACTGCTGTTTACAATTAATTATGCGACAATATATTCGCAGTTTTTAAACGATTAGACAATCTTCATTGCATGTTATGCGCAGTCCAACGTATAGCTTTCTTGATCTGTAACTCACATTGGGGTCAAATTGGTCTGGTATTTGCCCGATAACATCTTAAAACAAACGGCTCGCATGCCCTACAAACTGGAAAGTGCCAAAATTTTGATAGTGGATGACATGCAGCCCATGTTGTCATTGACCCAGTCACTCCTGAAACTTTTCGGGTTCAAAGAGGTATATACCGCAAGCGATGGCAATACCGGCTTTGATCTCTTCCGCAAGTTCAGCCCGGATCTGGTAATCACCGACTGGGTCATGGAGCCTGTAGATGGTCTGGAGTTCATCCAGCGCATCCGAAAAGATTCGTTCTCTCCCAATCAATACGTGCCAATCATAATTATGACCGGCTACAGCTCTCGCATCAGGGTAGAAACTGCGCGTGATCAGGGAATTACCGAGTTTCTCGTCAAGCCCTTTACAGCCAAAGACCTGTATTCGCGCATAGAACACGTAATCGAGAAGCCAAGACGATTCGTTGACTGCACTTCTTTTTTCGGTCCTGACAGACGCCGCAAACATGCTGATTACGCTGGTCCCAGACGCCGCGAAGCCGATACAATATACAAACAGGAGCCGCAGACAGATGCCGAAAAAGCTATCGCCCAGACTTTGCGGAAACTTGTAGATGAAACCCGGGATAAAACCAAATGAGCGAAAAGAAAAAAACCCGCTATATAAATCCTCCAAATATTCTGAAACAGAAGGTAGGCGGTGGAGGCATCCCCAAAAAGCTTCTCAGCAAAGGGCAGGAAGCCATCAGTAATAACAATGTTGATTTCGCACCCTATGCAGAGAACTTTTTGAAGCAACTGAATGCAACAATGGAATCCCATGCTGCCGGAAAGCTTAAAGATTCCGAAGCCATAGACAAACTATCTGAACATGTAATGCAGCTCAAAGCCAATGGCGGAATGTTCGGTTATGATCTGATCTCAAGCATTTCTGACATTGTATTGCTTTTGCTGGATAATATTGAAAGCCTCAATGAAGATGCGATAAAGATTCTGCAGGCTCTTCAGAACTCTCTGGAAATAATCATCGCCAGCCGCCTCAAGGGCCATGGCGGACGCGAAGGCGAAATGCTTGAAGATGAGCTTCATGGCGCATGCAAAAGATTTTACAAAAAATACAGCATAAAACCGGAATAGATTTTACCTTCGGTTAATGTTAAGTTTGTAAAATAAAATCTGGAGGTAAAAGATATGACTTCATTGCCCTATGCAATAGCTGCGCAAATGGCTCAGGTCCAGCAGAACGCCGCGCTATCCATGGTCAAAAAGACTGCTGAGGCGGAGAAAGGCATCGTCGCCATACTTGAAAATGCTTCCGAACAGGTTCCAGTTTCCGAGAGTCGGGGTTCCCACGTCGATATCAGCGTCTGACATTCGGTAATTCCGCACAAAGCTCTTCGACTCTGTCCCGGTAAGGAAAACAGGTAAAAAGATCATTCCCTTCACACAGATAAGATGCTGCCAAGGCCATACGCAGCGCATCTTCCGGTGAATATTCTTCGTGCAAACAAGCAGCTAAAAATCCGCAGAAACAATCTTCAGCAAATCTGGATTGTCTGTTATTTTCTGAATCCTCTGTTTCCGGCACTTTTACCTGATATTTGCTTCCATCAGGCATCATCATTGAAGCACTGCCGCTATCTTCCAGAATTATGCAGCAAAGATTTTCCCGCTTTGCTATTTCACCAGCCAGAGCTGCTATGTCTGATTGTCGGTCCAGTATCAGATAATCAATGTCTGTAAAAAAACCTTCCGGAACAGGCACTTCAGGTGACAGGTTAAGAATGACAGATGCGCCGCCCTCTTTGGCCTTCGTAATAATTTCCCCGTTTGTTTCATGCGGCAGCTCCGTTTGCAAAAGCACAAAATTACCAGGGCCCAGAATTTCTTCAGGCACCTGGTCCGCAGAAACTTCTGCATTAGCCCCTTGATGGTTTATTTGGGCGATATTACCACGTTGATCATTGATTACTATTAATGACCCCGTAGGCAGGTCGGATTCTACTATGCCAGAGGTCATAACGCCCTGCCTGCGTATTCGGGTAACATAATATTGAGAATATGCATCCCCGCCTGTTCGACCAACCAAAGCCACTCGTACTTCCATGCGCGCTGCGGCCAGCGACTGGCAGATCCCCTTTCCTGCGGGCGACACCTCTGCGCTTAAAGCATTAATATTTTCACCTGATTCCGGAATTTTTTCAGTTTCAAAAGAATTTTTAGTATAAATAGATCCAACGACTATCAGCATGACAGTAGCGCCCAGCTTGTTATATGTTTACTTATGAAGTATGCCACGGCGTTACTCATTCAACAAATGCAGAGCATCAAGATGAATTATGAAGATTTTTTTCAGGGTCAGACTGAACACTTGAAAAACGAGGGGCGCTACCGGATCTTTGCTACCATGGAACGGATTTGCGGCAGATTTCCGCAGGCGATATACCATGCACCTGATGGCTCGAAACGTGAAGTCACCATCTGGTGCTCGAATGATTACCTTGGTATGGGTCAGCACCCGACCGTACTAAGGGCCATGCATAACGCTATTGAAAATAGCGGGTCTGGCGCCGGTGGCACGCGAAATATTTCCGGCACTACCATATATCATAAAAGACTGGAGGAATCGCTGGCGGACCTCCACGGCAAGGAAGCTGGTCTGGTATTTTCTTCAGGCTATGTAGCAAATGAAGGCGCACTCTCCGCACTTATAAAGCTATTGCCGGATTGCGCCATTTTTTCGGACAGCCTCAATCATGCCTCAATGATCCACGGCATCAAAAGCGGGGGAAAGGAAAAATTTATCTTCCGTCATAATGACGTCAGCCATCTCGAAGAATTGCTAAAATCTGCTGATCCTGACCGGCCAAAAATTATTGCCTTTGAATCTGTTTATTCAATGGAAGGGGATATCGCCTCGATTAAGGAAATCTGCGATCTTGCGGAAAAATACAATGCCCTCACCTATTTAGATGAGGTTCACGGCGTTGGCCTTTATGGCCCTCGCGGAGGAGGAGTTGCCGAAGAACGCGGGCTGATGAACCGGGTGGATATTATCGAAGGTACTTTCGGCAAGGCCTTTGGTCTGATGGGGGGGTACATTGCAGGCTCGGCAGCTATAGTAGATGCAGTCCGATCTTTCGCTTCCGGATTTATTTTTACTACCTCCCTGCCCCCGGCTGTTCTTGCGGGAGTGCACGCCAGTATCGAACATCTGAAAGTCTCCACCATCGAGAGGGAGAAGATGCGGCGCAATGTAAGTTACTTCAAAGAACGTCTGGACCGGGAAGGTTTCCACTACCTGAAAGGCGAAAGCCATATCGTGCCACTTATTATCGGTAATGCATCATGCTGCAAGGCAATCACTGATCTTTTGCTGGAGCGTTATGATATTTACGTGCAGCCGATCAATTACCCAACCGTGCCTGTAGGCACTGAACGCCTTCGTCTTACGGCAACAGCCGCACATTCAACAGAGCAAATTGATCGCTTTTGCGATGCGCTTGTAGCACTCTGGAACGAGCATCACGGGCTATTAAACGCCTCTGTCGCCTGAGTCCGTTTCTTAAGTCATCCCGAGTGCAGCCGAGGAATCTCCTTCTTAACCGCAAAGTGGCAAAGCCGAGAAGTTCTCCCCGCATTGTCATCCCCGGCAGCGAGTAACATGCGAGCGTGAACGGGGATCCGGAATCTTTAAACCGCGGAGACGCGGAGTTCGGTGAGATTCGCCTTCAGAATCATCTTTGTCCTGAACAACTCTATAGTATAGTTGCTTAATATTACTTGAACTTTATTTCTATTGCCCAATATATATAGGGAAAATAAGAACTAAACACAGGAGGTTATTATGGATCTGTCTGATCCTAAAAATTTTTTCCAAGTATTAATCGCCTCATCTTATGAAGACTGGAAACAAGATTTACGATCTGAGCATAAGCTAAGGTCACTATGCGTCTTTATGGATAGCCTAGCGGAAATAATCGTTGTCAGAAATGGAAAAAACAAGAAAAAATATAAAGACAATCTGGTTAATAATTGCCCAGCGTTTCGACTTGTTTGGGATGTAGCGGACAGCACGAAACATTCAAACTTAAATAGGCCAAACGCAAGATTCAAAAGAATAGGACAGTTATATGAGAAGCAGTTTGATACAGTTGACGAGTTCCCTATATGGGATGAAATGACAGATTTTGATTCAGGTTCAATGTGGTTTATCCAGGACGACAACGGCAAGTCAGAGAAAGTTATAGAAAGTATAGAGGCCGTATATAAAATGTGGGAAAAAGAAGTTACATAAATTTAAGTGAAAATGAACTTCGTGTTCTTTGTGCAGCGAAGCGGCTTTGTGGTTAACCAACTATGGCGCCGCTTGCACGAAGTTTCCGGATCCCGTTCGAGCAAGTTACTCGCTCTGCTCGTAACGCCAACGGGATGACGGTATAGCAAAACTCTGCGTACTCCGCGTCTCTGCGGTGAAAAAAGAGATCCCTCGGCTACGCTCGGGATGACAGTTTTGTTATTACAGCCCCATAACTTCCAGCATCTTCTCCATAGAGGAAACAATGAAGTCCGGGTTTTGCGTTGATAGTCTTTGTGCGTCATGAGCGCCCCAGGTTACCGCGCAGGTAGTCGCTCCGGCATTATTACCCATACCAATGTCGCCTTCAGCATCCCCGGCCACCAGAACCTGTGGCCCGCGATCTGTCCCCAGAATTTCCAGACACTTATAAACAGTGTCCGGTGCAGGCTTGAAAGCACCAACCATATCCGAGCCAATAATCACGTCAAGGCAATGCTTTATACCGGCTTTCTCACAGCTATATATAGCGGGCTCCGTATGTTTACTGGTGGCTACACCTGTATAGATACCGCTTTCCTGAAGCGCTTCAAGCATCTTGATAACGCCCGGAAAAGGCCGCAACATCCCGGCATCCAGCATCCCGCGGAAATGCACATGATAGCGCTTGAACGTATCCTGCGGATTTAACTCCTGAAATTTCGGCCCGCCAATCTTTTCAAAATAAAGTTCAATTGGCACGCCCATGTAACTGATAACAGTCTCTTTTTCAGGCACAGGCAGATCAAAATCGCTAAATGTGCGGCGAACAGATTCCGCCACGAGAGCGGCAGAATCTATCAACGTACCGTCGAGGTCGAAGATAGCAGCGGTATATTTTGGCATGGTCTTCTTCTTTGTCATTGTATCTCGTAATTTAATAATATCGTCATTCCGGAGGCAAGCCGCAGGCTTGCTTATACATCCGGAATCCAGAAAGGAGAGCCGCAAAGCGGCTCACATTATGGATCCCGTTTGTGCTGGTCTGTCCACTTTGCAAGTGGCCAGACGCCAACGGGATGACGAAACTGTCAGCGAATTACGCGACACTTACGATTCCGGTGACCTGTCTTGCCGAAGCTTTAGCGAAGGCAGAAGGCCGGAACCCGTTGTACCTCTGGCTGGCACCGTTTATTTTAACCGCAGAGTAACCGTGTTTATATTCAAGCATAAATTTCACTCCAGATACGATTATTTTTGATCATGGAGTTAATGGCGATGGCAATTTTCCGCATGACAGCGGTAATGGCAACCTTGAAAGACTTTCCGCGCGCCCGTAGTTTTTCGTAAATAGCCCTGAACACCGGATTAAACCGGCAAGCGGTCAGGGCAGCCATGTACAAAGCTTTCCTGGCGTAGCGCCGACCTCCCTTGATGGATGCCTTTCCCTGCCATTGTCTGGATTGCCGCGTATAGGGAGCGGTTCCGGTGAGTGCGGCGATTTCGGCTTTGGAGCACGTGCCAAGCTCCGGCAGTTCGGAGGCGATAATGCAGGCGGTATAGAACCCGATACCGGGCATGGATGCCAGAATATCGACAGATTCCTTCAGGGCGGCATGTGTCAGAACAAATTCTTTCATGATTTTCAGCAAGGCTTTTTCCTGTTTTCCGCAACCTTCGAGCAGGGCTTGAAGCGGCGGTTGTCCGTAACCGCTGCCCAGCTTTTCCATCTGGCATTTCAGAGTGGCGGCCTGTCTGCGGATCAGGGCAAGAGCGCGGGTCATGTCCCGCAAGGCCAGAAGATCTTCATCCTGCGCCGATGTTGGTTTTGCCATTCCTGCGGCAGCGAACAGGGCAAGAGCCTTTGCATCAAGCCTGTCTGTTTTTGCCTTGCAGCCTTGCGCTTTCAGGAAACTGTGAACCCGCATGGGCTGCACACAGGAATGGGGAAGCCCCGCACCACCCAGAGTTTGCCGTAAAGGCCGCTCATACCCGCCGCTGGCCTCGAAGACGACCATGGATATCCGCATGCGGGAAAGATCGTCCACAAGTCTGCGCCTTCCCGGCACAGTATTCGGGTAGCTCCGGTGCAAACCTTCCGGATGAAAGAATGTATCAAGATTAGCTTTTGAAACATGCCGATGAAGTATGAATCTGTCATGGAACGTCTTCCTTGTATTCGTTCTAACGTTGATGAAACGTCGAACCTGTAACCGTTCGACAGACCAAAAACGGCGCGGCGGCTCTACTCTGCACGTCCCGGAAAACCGGACTGACACAGAACAGCCTGCCGCACCCCGTAGTCCCCAAGGCCTTGGGGACTACGGGTTCCATCATACCTCTAACGGATAATGGAACTGAAGAAACATACAAGACGCAGAGTGCGCGGAGGATAATAAAGAAACCTGTCATGCCCGCCTTGCCTGTCCTCCGTAGCCTCGGCGAAGGGGGGTGCGGCCATCCGGCAGGTAATTTCTTGTGAAATTGCAATGAATTGGCTATAGGTTTGATATGATAGAAAAAATACAAGAAATACGCCGACTACTGGATACCCTTGAAGAAAGCCAGCCTTCTGAAGAAGATACGGCGCTCCAAAAAACTTTTTCGGCTTTTGAGGTTCCTGAAATAATTCAGGATATTGTTGATTACCTGATGCCGCTTTTGAAACCGTATGAAGCGGCAATTTATTGGTATGCGTTTCGGCACTCGATTTTAGCCGCTGGGAACCAGCATGTTAGATTCTCTAACGGAAGCATAACTTCTGGTATGATTTTTTCGGCTGGTGGTCGTGGAAGTGGTAGCCTAAGTACAGACACTGTTCGCGCAAGCGTAGCAGGATTAATAGACAAAGGTGCTCTAAGAAAAGAGGCTGAGGCTACAAATAATATAGGGGCTTTGTATAAAGTCATGATCCCCGAAGAAATTGAGGACTGCCGGAAGCTGATGCAGCAGGCAGAAAAGAAAGAACACCTTGCCATAGACGAGAAAAAGGAAGCCGATTTTTATAACGTCAAAGAAAACCGCGCCAAAATATATGAACGTGATGAGTATAAATGCCATTACTGCGCCAAGCAATTGACCCGGTTTACGGCCACGCTTGACCATATAACGCCTGTGGCCGAGGGCGGCGATAATAGCTACGAAAATTTGATTACGGCCTGTCTTAGCTGTAATTCACGGAAAAACAAAAAGCCTGTTGGAGATTTTCTGGCGGAGCAAGGGTAACCGGATGCCCGCATCCCCCTTCGCCAAGGCTACGGAGGACAGGCGAGGAGGGCATGACAAGTACAGCCTAAGGAGTCGAAATGACATCACAATCCCCCTCCCCCCTCGGTATTTTCGAACGTTACCTCTCCCTCTGGGTGGGCCTCTGCATTGCCGCCGGGGTCGGGCTTGGCTTGCTCGTGCCGGGCGCGTTTCAGGCCATTGCCTCCCTTGAATATGCCAACGTCAATCTGGTCGTTGCCGTTTTCATCTGGGTTATGATTTACCCGATGATGGTGGGTGTCGATTTCGCCAGTCTCAAGGATGTCGGCAAAAAGCCAAAGGGCCTTTGCATCACGCTGGTCGTCAACTGGCTGATCAAGCCCTTTACCATGGCCGCGCTCGGGATTTTGTTCTTTGAATATGTGTTTGCGGGACTGGTCGATCCCGCCGATGCCAAGGAATATATCGCAGGGATGATTTTGCTCGGCGTTGCGCCCTGCACGGCGATGGTGTTTGTCTGGAGCCAGCTTGTGAAGGGCGATGCCAATTATACGCTGGTGCAGGTTTCGGTGAACGACATCATCATGGTGTTCGCCTTCGCTCCGCTCGCCGCGCTGCTGCTGGGCGTGACGGATATTATCGTGCCGTGGGAAACGCTGTTGCTGTCGGTCGGTCTCTACGTGCTTATTCCGCTCGGCGCGGGGTATATCACCCGCAAAAAGCTCGACATTACCGGCGAGCCGGAAAATATCCTGAACTTCACCTCGCGGCTTAAACCCTTTTCCATTCTGGGTCTGCTGGCCACGGTCGTGCTGCTCTTTGGTTTTCAGGCCGGAACGATCATCGCTGAGCCGCTGGTTATCGTTTTGATCGCCATT
>CAZJRT010000041.1:0-11404 GCA_964548445.1 uncultured Pseudobdellovibrionaceae bacterium | reverse complement strand
CCCCGGGCGTGGTTTTTGAACGTGATGGCGATGCGGGTAGATTTGATTGATCCTGAAGTTTTGTTGGGGGGTCTGTTTGGTGATATCAGCCCGCAAACTTCCTTGCATTCTATTCTTTCCTTTGAGGAAATGGAGGCATTGGCAGATTTCGGATTTGATATTCCCTATTCTCCCTATTCGCCTTGGGTCGACCAGGATTTCCTTACATTTGGTGATATTGAAGATTATGTACTAACAAACTTGCTAGAGCAGGGGGGCGCGGGGTTTCCTCTGGGCGATTTCCTCGCAACGCTTGATTCCTTCGACTCTTTGTCATCTATGCTCGGCCAGGATTTGCTGGGCAACTTAGCCGGAGCTTTGACCAGCATGCTGGGTAGTTTGGGCGGAGGATGTTGTTCATGTATTTGTGATTGTGTTGGCGATCAACACGAAGACAGACGCGACGAAGTTGAAGAGGAGCACGAAGCCTTCCGGGAGGAACATTCGCCTACAGAATTTGAGGAGCATCGACGTCTTCTTATAGAGGACATGTTCGTAGGCTATCTTCTTCCTGCAATGATGATGATGACCGAGCAAGTTACAGTTGTTGCCATGCAGCAGGTTCAGATGCTCGGCGCTTTTTTTGATGCCAAACATCAACTTGAAACTCAGCAGTTGATACAATCACTGCAGGCGCAGGCACATAAGGATTATCGACCATCTGTAGGCCTATGCAAAATCGGGACGGCATCTGCCAGCCTGAATGCTTCGGCGGCTCGGAGCGACTGGACAAAAATTGTTTTGAGCCAGCGTTCTGTTCAGCGCCAGCTCGGAACTTATGGTACGGCTGCCCAGGGTGTTGCGGAGGATACTGAGTCACGGCTGCAATATTTCCGCACCACCCATTGCGATCCCCGGGACCTCAATTATGGCCTTATACAGTTTTGTGAACCGGAAACATCGGCCGACAGGTGGAACAAGGACATTGATTATTCGCGCACTGTGTCCCAGCAGCCTACTCTGAACATAAATTTTCTTAGCACAGCTACAGGTTTTGGCGCAGGACTGACGCCGGACGAAGAAGCAGTCTTTGAGTTGCATTCTTATTTATATGGCCACCAGGTTTTTTCGAGAATACCTGCAATGTATCTGGAAGACCCCCCTGTTGAGACAGACGTAAACCGCTTGCAGGACCTATATCTCGATATACGCTCGATAGTGGCCAAAAGATCGGTTGCAGAAAACAGCTTCGTTCATAATGTCGCAATAAGGGCGCATGGGACGCCGATGGCGCAGAGGTTTACGAGAAAGTTGGCGAAGGAGCTCACGCGTTCGCATATGACGGAATACGAGCTCATGGGCGACGACCCCAGTTACTTTGCTCAGATGAAGGCCTTGACTGAGTTTCTTGTTTATAATCCCGATTTCTATGTCAATCTATATGACAGCCCTGCCAATGTCTTGCGTAAGCGAGTGGCTCTGCAGGCCATAGGTATCATGCAGAAATGGGATACACTTGAGAGCATGTGGCGGACTGAAGTGGCCGCTGCCGTTTCTGCCTCTGTTAATCTCGATGAAGCTCAGGAAGATGTACAGAACGAGATCAATGAAATCAGGGGCCAGGATATGACAGCTGATGAGTTTATCGGTGGTGGGTAATGATGAGATATTTCCAGAGGCTTGGTAAAAAATGATAAGATTTACTAAAGTAAAAAACATTGTTTTAAGGTATGAAATCTGCAGGGAAGCGAGATAATGGATAGATTATACAAATTAAGCTGGAAAACCCTGAGAGCTGGAATGCTGGCAGGGGTATTGCTGTTTGGCGCATCTTCTGGCCTCGCTCCAAAAGCTTATGCCTTACTCGGAGGAGCGTCATGTTGTGCTTGTGTATGTGGTAGTTGTGTTCCTGCACAGCACGAGCAAACCAGACAAACCATTAGAACAGAGCATGAGCAAACGCGGGAACACATTACGCAGGAATTTATAGAACATCGCGACTGGCTGGTGGATGAATATTTCCGGATGTATATCCTCCGGGCGATGATGATGATGACAGAACAGCTGACAGCGGTTGCCATGCAGCAAGTCGAAATCATTGGAGCGTTTCTGGATGCCAAGCATCAACTGGAAACCCAGCGACTGTTCCAGGAGCTTCAGGCTAAAGCTTATAAAGACTATCATCCCAGTGAAATGATGTGCTCTTTTGGCACAAACATCCGCGCCACCAGCGCTTCTGAAAGGAATGCAGAATTTGTTGCCAGATCTCTTGCTGAAAATTCGATGTCTCGTCAGTTGCTGACTGGTGACCGTTCTTCCAGCCGGGGGCGTCCAGGCGACCGGATAGATCGACTCGAGCAATTTAAGGAACTTTACTGTGATCCGGATGATAATGGTCAGGGACTGGAAGTTATGTGCGGAGGCGGAGGTCCGGCAGACAGGGTTAACGCGGATGTTAATTATACCCGTCTGGTTGATGATGCTCTGACGCTCGATATCAACTTTTTTGATCAGGACGAAACAGCGGATGAAGTCGACGTGATTGCACTCCAGAATAATCTGTTCGCCCATAATGTTTTCACTACCATTCCGCCGACATATCTGGACAGGTTAACCAATCAGGAAATTTATCTGGATGTGCGTTCTATTGTTGCCAAGCGCAGTGTGCTGGTAAACGCCTTTAATCATCAGGTGGGTCTCAGGTCACATGGTTCTGGAGGCAACGATGCTTTCTTGCGGGCGATTATGGCAGAGCTCGGAGCCGATGATATGGAGATCGAACGCATGGGCGAGCAAATTAGTTATTATGCCCAGTTGCGAACATTGGTTCGAGCTATCCAGAATCCTCATTTCCTGACAAAACTTTACGATACGCCGGCAAATGTTGCCAGACTAGGGGTGGCTCTGCAGGCCTTGGGATTGCAAATGGATTACCAGATGCTTCGGAGTAACTGGCGACTGGAAATGATTATGGCCGTCGATGCTGAGCTAGCGCTTATGAGGGCCCAGGAGGACGTGCAGAACGAACTGGGTAAAATTAGAGGCGATAGTCCTGCAGGTGATGTAGGGATTATGGGGCCTTAATGTCCTGCTAAGCCAGTTTGAAGGAAGTCGATGCAGTTTATGCCCGTTAATTTTAAAGATTTCGCAAAAAAAGTCGCCAGCAGCATGGTCGTGGTGCTGTTGGCATTTGCAATGGCTGCTGGCATCGACAGGGCTATGGCCCATTTTTACAATCCGGCTTATGATCAATTGGAAAATGTCCGAAGCCATTTAAAATTATCCGGCAGGCTTAGAGGTTCCGGTCTTGCTTCGGCAGGTGAAATAGCTGTTGCCTTGATTTCTCCCGATGGCAGCATTACCAACGCTGCCGCCGATATTGGTCCTGATGGCTCCTTTATGTTACAGAATGTGGGATCAATTGATCCTGAGGCTTCAGCGTTTGATGTAATCATTTCGATTAAAGGAGAGAGGGATGGGGCTGTCAAAGACCTGTCCCTTCATTTTGGCGGAGGATTATCCACACTTGAAATTTCTGGCAAGGGGCTCTCCAGAAATAAATCTGTATCCGTGTCATTATCAGATGAAATCTTTTCAAAAGCTTCTCTGACAGATTGGTCTGGAGCATTTAATACAGGAATCATCCGCAAACAGGGCTTGCTTGCTAATGGAAAAGAGGCTTGCGTCAAATTCGGCAGTCCCCAGAAAGAAAGTGAAGTCTGTTTCGGCGTATCATTAGGAGTCGATGGCTATTTCACATTAGCGCAATTTTGGGGAGGTGGCGGTGGAGGAAATCTATCTCCCTTCTCAACCTGGGAAGAGCCTGATGATTGTGAACCGGCAGGCACCACGCTGAGCGTTTGCAGGCCCAGCCATATAGAGCACTGGCAGCAAATGCTTGCTGAGAATTATACCAGAGCATTCATGGCTATGACGCAGCAGCTAAGTACTTTGATGGTCCAGCAAATGGAAATAATCGGGGCTTTTATGGATGCCAAGCATCAGCTGGAGGTTCAACGCTGGATTCAACAAAAGCAGGCTGAAGCTCATAGCGATTACCATCCTGCGCGCCAGATTTGTTATTATGCGACATTCTCTCAAGACCTAACGTCGCTCTCACTCCTTAGTGATTATAATACAGAAGCGATTAACAGCTATATGTTTGACAGGGAAATGGGGCCCGGGATTCAGCCAACTGGTGAAACAGCTCTTGGGACAGGTGCCCCTGGCGGTGAAAACCAGGATCGATATACCCGGCTCCGACAATTTTCGCAGCTTTATTGCAGCGAGAATAATAATGGTGAGGCCGGGTTGGAACTGATGTGTCAAGGAGTGAATCCAAACCGTACCAATCGGGATATCAACTTCACGGAGATGGAAGCGCGAACAGCTTTGGATCTAAACTTTGCTGTTCCAGCTCCAACTGACGATGAAACAGATTTATTGGCTATGTCCAAATATCTGTTTTCTCATGATTTGCTGGAGCGACCTGACCGTAAAGATATTTTTGACGAACAAATCCTCACTCCTCGTGAGGGGGCCAGACATGTTATGAATATTCGCTCTATTATTGCGATGCGCGGACCCATGAGAGACAGCTTTGCCCAGATAATGGCAATGCGCGGTGCCGGTACGGGTATTTCTACACAGTACATTAGCGCTTACCTGGAAAATATGGGAATGGATTCGGAAGCCATTAATGAAATCATGGGGCCCAACCCCAGTGAACTTGGCGTGCTTAATGTTTTAATGAACAAGATGTCCCAGAATCCGCATTTTTATACTGAAACTTATGAAACCGATGTAAATGTCGAGCGAACACGAGCAGCTATGCAGGCAATCGATAATCTAGGGGGACGAAAGGCTTTTGAAGCTGCATTAAGGCGGGAGATGTTAATTGCTACCCGGCTTGAATTGCGTTTACGCGATGTTCAGGATGAGATAAATGCTCGTGTTCAGCACGGCATAGAAACCTATGAAGGAGCTGCTAATAGCGGTGCAATAAATGTTCCTATTCCTATAGGGGAAGAAACCTGGTGGAATATTGTCACGTCCTGGTTTGACGTGAGTGGTATCGTACAGGGAATTAGCTCATGGATCGATTCGTTTACCTCGGATAACCGTCCAGGTTAATTTTTATTTTCTTACTGAAGAAACTGGCATTACTTTTGCAGATGCTTTTCCTGAATAACCAGGAAAGGTTTATTTGTAATGTCATTAGGTTCGGCGTTAAACGCGGCATTATCAGGGCTGCAGGTCAGCCAGCAGCAGTTGGATGTTGTTTCTAACAACATCGCCAATGTAGGCACTACAGGATATATGCGGAAAATTTTGCCGCAGTCCACTACGGCTATCGAAGGCCGGGCTGTTGGAGTGATGGGCGATACCATTATCCGCAAAATAGACTTTTCGCTGGTTCGGGATATTTTTACGCAGGTCAGTACCACTAATTATCTGGATACCAAAATTAGATATCTGGATCAGATTCAGTCATTTCATGGTCCGCCAGATCAGGAATTATCAGTTGCGGCAGAAATTGCCCATTTGAAAGATGCTTTTGCCGCTCTGGCTGACAATCCTGAAGATGGATTTGCCTTGCGGGCTACATTGGATCAGGCGCTGGATACAGCTAACAAAATTAATGATTTTGGAGATTTGCTTATTCAAATGCGTAACGATGCGCAGACTGACCTGCAAATTTCTATAAATCGAGTTAATGATCTTCTTAGTCAGATTGCCGATCTGAATGCTGAAGTTCGCCGGAACTCTAATATTAACCGTTCGACGGCAACGCTGGAAGACAAGCGCGATCAGGCAGTTAAAGAGCTGGCGCAGGAAATAGATATAAGCTTCTTTATTCGAGGCGATAACGCCATGGTCGTGCAAACGGCTAGCGGAGTTGAGCTGGCCGGAGATAAAGCAGAGACTATCTATTTCTCTCCAGCACCTCTGTCAGCTACGAACTATTTCGGTGATGGCCATACAGCTGGAATCTATACTAAGGGCAATCCAGATACTGAGCCCCAGGCTATTAATATTACTAATCATATCGAAGGAGGGCAAATCGGTGCTCTGCTTGAAATGCGGGATACTACTCTCCCGACTTTTATGGCTCAACTCGATGAAATGGCTCATAAACTGGCCATGCGTTTTGATGCACAGGGCTTGCGTCTGTTTACAGATACAGGGGGAGATGTTCCCTCGGATACGGCTCCGGATTATACTGAATCTCCTCCCTTGCCAGTTTCTTATGTAGGGTTTTCTCAAAGCATTCAGGTAAATCAGCATATTCTGGAAGATTATACCTTGTTAAGATCCGGCACTATTGAACATGACGCGCCGGTCCAAACAGGCTCTAACGAAGTTATCAGGCGAGTTATTGATTATACATTCAATGATGTTAACTACAGTGTGGCACAAGGGGATATTGATATACGCTCCGACAGGACAGCTCTGGGCGGTGCAGATTATACCATGCAACAATGGCTGGGGCTTTATTCCAGTAATGAGATCAAAGGTACTCGTAGTCTTACATCTTTTACTGACCCCGATGGTGTTGGTGCTCAAACATCTATGACAGAATTGATCGGGATGGCCAATGGTGCTCTTGGTGATCCGGATGATCAGTTTGTATTGCGTTTTTATGACTCTCGTATTCCGACAGTCGGTGCACAAGTAGATGATTTCAGTGTTACTGTTGATATGTCTGCCGTCCCCCAAACCGGGGCCAATGCGGCAGAAGATATTGTAAATCACATCAATGACCTGATAGATGCTGCAATTGCAGGGATTCCCGTTGCGCCAGGATTAGGCGATGTCGGCGTTACTCCCAGAGCGGCTGTTGGACCAAATGGAGAACTGGTATTTAACTCCCGGGGAAATATAGACATTAACGCCAGTGGTGGATTTGGTATGGGTCAGACCGGTCTTAATCATTTGGGCTTAACAGAAGGAACATATGAAACAGTAGACCCATATTTTGACGTCCAGGTTGGTAATCATGAACTGGTAAGAGTTTACATCGAGCCCGATGACGATCAGGCCAGTCTTTTGGGTAAACTGGATTATACGGGCAGCGGCGATACAAATGGCGGCGTTCCGGGGCTGGGGGCTTATATAGATGCCAATGGTTTCCTTCGAGTACGTCCCGGGGATGACGCTGATCCTGCAGGCAATCCTAAATTCGGCGGCGACTTCAAGCTATTTGGAGGACCATTTAAGACTGATGGCACGGGACAGATAAACGCGGTCCCGGGAACTTTGCCCGCCGGCGTTGGAATTATCCAGTCAATATTTGGCAGTTTCACCGAATCCGGCGGAATTGTAACTAATAGCTCTCCGATTTCAGAAGTCGATTACGCATCGGAAACCTGGAGAGATATCAGCGGAGGCGTGTCTTCTGGTGAATACGTACATTTCCGTGAAAACCACTTAGGTCCTCAGGCCAATTTAAGTACAGAAATTCTGGGATCCGATAACCTGATCGACTTCGCTCAGAAAATTATCAACCGGCAAAGTGAAAAGGTTGTGCTTGCTGAGGCAAGCAGAGAGGACGAAATGACTTTTCAGGAAATTCTTGAAGGTCAGGTGCTGGATGAATCAGGGGTAAATCTCGATGAGGAGATGTCCCACATGATTATTATTCAGAACTCATTTGCTGCCGCTGCCCGAGCGGTGCAGGCGGTAAACGAAATGTTTGATGAACTACTGAATACGATATAAGGAGTCGGAAAATGACATTCGTATCTACGCTTGGCCGTACTCTGGACCAGATTAGCCGCCTGAAGGGCATACAGTCCGAACTGGGCGATTTACATGTGCAACTTGCCAGTGGCAAGGTTGCCCAGCGTTTTAAGGGCCTGGGCAAGGATGTAATACGAAGTGAAAGGGCTCGTGCAGATTTTAATACGCTTGAAACTTACGTAAATAATATCGTAAACGCGGATCGCCGAATTAAAGTCATGACCCATACGATGGAAGAATGTAAGGCGCAGATGGAAAAATTTGCCAGCGCAATGCAGATTTTCCTTGAGGAAGGCTCTCACCAGGACGGCTCGCCAGTTTACTACGACGATCCTTTGACGCCGGAAGTTGAAAGAATTCCTATAGGCATGAGTTCGGCAGATCCATCAATTGAATTGGAAACGCTCAAGGATCTGGCCGGCAATATGTTTGAGTATGTTGTAGACCTTATTAATTCAAAGGATGGTAACCGGTATGTGTTGTCCGGCGCTCAAACATTATCAAAGCCGCTATTTGATACTGGTCTGCTTGATACGGCTGTAAGCAAGCTGATAGGAGACTGGAAGGATGGCTCTCTTGACACTGATGGTTTGATTTCAGCGATCAGAACCAGGGATAGTGCGGACGACTCAAATGCAATAACGGATACTATTGTTGGATACTCACCGGAGCTTGCTGACGGCAATATTAAAGGCACCTTTGTAAGGGTTAACGAACATTCGGAGCTGGACTATACAGTTCTTGCTAATGAACAGCCATTCCGTGACGTGCTGGTAGCCTTGAACTTTTTGAGGAGTGATGAATTTGTGCCTGTGATGGATCACCAGGACCCTGATAATCCTGATCCGGCCAACCCGCTGGCGAAAGGTGCGCCTGGCTCAACTATACAGGAACAAAAGGATAATTTTTATGCGGTCTTCAATAACATCAGCAGTATGGTTCAAACCGCTCTGGATAAGATTGATACCGAGAGGTTCAAACTGGAACAGGTCAGGGCAAATATCCATGAAATCAAAGACGACCATGTTCTTGCCAAAAGCACTTTGATGGAAGAAATTTCTAACGTTGAAGATGCAGATATGAACGAGGTGGCCTTACAAATAAACTTTATGACAGTCAGAATGGAGGCTTCTTACGAAGTTACGTCAACACTGAGTAAACTGAACCTGGTTAATTATCTATAAAAGGTTAATAAACAGGCGCATTATTTACCATAACCCAATATTACGTTAAGCCATTGTTAAGGCTTGCGGTTTTTTTTCTGTGAAAATCAAAAAAATTCGTTTCTGGTAGGAAAGCGTTAAGAACTCGAGTGCATAATTAATCCATAAGGCTTGAATAAGCCCAAGGGTTAATTGGTTAGGGTTCTTAAGGCAGATGTCTAAAAATTCGGGAAAATCTCAAAATACAAGCGAACCGACTGACAGGGTCTGCCGGGTTTCTTACCTGCTTAACAATGACCAGCCGGTACGTTCTACGATTATAGGTGACCAGCCGCTCTTTTATATGGATTTTGAGGAGTTGCTCGAAGATGAGCTGGCAGCTCTTGATATGCTTGAGCAGGAGCTTTCGCTAGGCAATAATCTGGCTCCTGCGTATGAATATCGTTACGAAGAGCTGGAAAGCTGTCCCGAAGCTTTAATTCTGGATTTCCAACTTAATATTTCGAGTGTTGTTGGTGCCGGAAATGCTGAAGAAAGAGATATCTCCGAAATTCTTGAATTACTCAAAACCAGCCGATTCGCAGCTGCTCTATATGAATATGCCTGTGACTATGGAATCAAAATAGAGTTCAGTGACCAGGTAGAAAATGCAGACTATCTGCGCGAATCAGCGGCAATTAAGATAAATTCTAACCTGAACAAGGAAGAGCAGGTATTGTTGCTTGCTCGTGAACTGCGCAGGGTCTGGCAGCATAAAAACGGTATATTGCTTCATCCTCTTACTTTCTATCCGGATCAGGCAATTCTTGTGAACCGTGCACAAGTTGCCGATCTTACGGTATGTATGATTCGTACTGCCTGGGAATTGCAGCTAGGCGGTATGCGGGAAGCATGGGAAAGAATAGAAAATTCGCCTATGGCAGACTTTGCGCGGATTTTTGCCCGCGAAGCATTTCTCGATTTTCGTACTCTTAATAATGGCATGGCCATGGCAGCAGCGTTTGAAACCTGGTTTATTTCAGAGCGCTGCCGCGTACAGGACAAGTATTTGATTCAGCAAATGCTTTCTGATTACCAAGGTTATATTTTCGAGGCAGAGGATAGTTCCCGTACGGTAACGGCTGAGTTGATTGCCAGGCTGGGAGAGGTGCCGTTCGGCAAAAATTACCTGGCACCATATGCCTCTACTATCATAATCGACCCTCTATTTACGGATGTTCGCGACCGTGCAAACGCGAATTTCCTATGGTTTATCAAGTTTGAGAAGTCGTTCCGGGAAACGGAACAGGAATTGCAGAATGGTTCCGGTCTTCACGATCATGCATTTCAGCATGATCTTTTCGGAAACCAAAGCAAGGACTCTAATAATGACAAATCCGAAAATGTCATCGTTCTCTCATACGAAGATCAGGACCGCAATGGTCGCAAGGAAGTTGCCTGCAGTTCCGGTGGGCGCGGGGTTGGTAATGCGCAAGTCATCTCTTTCCCCCGGCATGCCGGCAAGGACGATTAAACCGTCTAAAAGTGGAGTTCACAGAACTGTGAAGACAAATCATACCAGAAAATCAATACTCAAAAGAGCAGTAGCTGCGCCTTATGCTCAGGGATTGCCGTGTAGCCGCAAGGTAATGCTGGAAGAGGGCTTTCTTCTCTCGGCATTACTCGAAAGCAGTCGATATGTAGATACGGCTGATAAGGCGATGATGTTCCGGTGCGATGAAGAGGTTCTGGAATGGTGTGTAGCAATACTGTCTGAAAGTCCCCTGGCGGCGGCTATGATTAATGAAGCGGCCGAAGAGGGCTGGGCTTTTGGTCTCGAGGATCTGAACAATGGCGGTTTTCATCTGGACATAGACAAGAAGTATTGCCGTCTGGATCATCATTCGCTTTCTCCTTTGGCCTTTTCCCGATCAGCTCATTTCAGGAATGCAGTATTGATGGCGTTCGCAAGGGCATTGCGGGACATCTGGCAAGATGCACGGATTGGAGATCTTGAGGAAAACCTGCTTCCGGAAGATATCGTAATGCTGGAAAGATTACGGACGGCAGATGGTGATACCGTGGCGGTCTTTACCGGATGGGAACTGCGTTGCGCTGGCCACGCCGATATCTGGCGCTTTATCATCGGTTCAGACGATGGTGATCTTGCTATGATCTTTACCCGTTTTATGGAGAGCGAGCCAGCTTCTGTGTTCGATAGTTCCTTGCCGATTCATGTTTTCCGTCAATGGTTTTCCGATCGGGACAGGGTAGACACCTGCGATCATGATACGCTGGAATATCTGGATGAAATTCTGCAGTCTTCAAATGCGCGTGATCCGTTCGGAAAAGGTCGCTTGAATGGTGCAATTATAGAGGAGTTGTCCCGACTTCCAGGAGGTGTGTGCTATCTGAAAGGCTGTGGAGGGAGTATAGTTTGTGACCCGTTTTACAGCTGCATCAAAGACTTTGTTAATAAGGCGCACTTATCACATCTGATGTATGATCTCGAAGCAGTAGTCGTGGCGAGTGTTCCTTTC
>CAZJRT010000040.1:0-11501 GCA_964548445.1 uncultured Pseudobdellovibrionaceae bacterium | reverse complement strand
ATGGCAAGCAGGCGTCTATAAGCGCTATCATCGAGTGTCTCGCAGACAGAGATCCTAAGCTGGCTGAGATTGCCCGTCAGCGTTGCAGCTGCGTCGAGCCATGGATCCAGGACCCTGTGAATTATGGACGTGCCGCTCGCACCGACAAATACACCGACTGCGAAGGCGCGGCAGCAAATATGCTGATGGACCTGCTATCAGAACACCGGGCGTATATGGATGGCTATACTGATAATTATCTCGACATATCCCGTAACGCCCAGCTGATTGCCAATGCTGAAAAGTATTACCGGGTAATGTTTATGGGTTCTGCAGAATCCTGGAATTTTCGTGACAGGCATATGTTTGACACTTTGCGTGCTATTAGAAAGGCTCGTAGAAACACTGATTATGCCCCCCTTCCGAAGACTATTGTCTGGGCACATAATTCACATATTGGAGATGCTCGTGCAACTGACATGGGGCAGCGGCGAAAAGAGCTAAACCTGGGTCAGCTATGCCGTGAGAATTTTGAGGACGAAGACGTAAGGCTTGTCGGTTTTGGTACAGCGAGCGGAGTTGTTGGCGCCGCTCATTACTGGGGCGGTCCGATGAACATTATGGATTTGAACCCTCCAATCGAAAACAGCTTTGAGGATTTATGGGTTCAAAGCGGAATGAAAAACGCTCTGCTAAATATCAGCGACGGACAGGACAGTGACCTAGGGAAACATCTCGACAGACGATATTGGCAACGAGCTATCGGCGTTATCTACAGACCTGACACCGAAAGAGCCAGCCATTATTTCGGAGCACAGCCGACAAAACAATTCGATCATTATGTGTGGTTCAAAGAAACAAGCGCGGTAAGACCTGTCGCGCCTGTGGAGGAAAGAGGGGCCGCCGAATTATATCCATTCGGCATTTAACTAAACCATAAAAGGAGAAAGCATATGAGTATCAAAAAAAATCTAGTTATTTCACTATTTGCAGCTACTGCCATAGGGTTCGGAGCCTTGGCTTTATTTACGCCCGCACAAGCAGAAGTAGATAACACTTATCAATACGGAACATTCGAAGATCTTGATGTAGACCGCAGTGGTTATCTCGAAAACGGCGAATATCAAGCTTATGCGTTTGGTATGGCTGACTGGGATAATGATGGCTATCTGGAAGAAACCGAATGGGCCAAATATACCGAACTTTATTACGATCCCTATGAACTGGATTATGATTCCTATTCGTATTACGACACTGATGGCGATGGCTTCATTGATCGTAGCGAGTTTAACGAAATCACCACTACCGAATTGTTCGATGTCTGGGATTATGATGATGACAGCTATGTCGATGAAGGCGACTGGGATCGAGTAACCGCTTATTACTACGACGCTGAGTAAATACCAAACAGGGTTGAGGAAGAGGCACCAGCTTTCTTCCTTAACCCTTAATTTTTAAGGAGAAGCAGATGGAAAAAATTGACACACAAACATTAAAACAGAGGCTTGATAACAACGAAGACTTCGTTCTCATAAATGCTCTTTCAGAAGATGCATTTAGCAAGGAACATATTCCGGGATCTGAAAATATTCCGGCAGGAAATCCAGAGCTTGTAAAAAAAGCCGAAAAAATTGCAGGCTCAAAAGAAAAGGAAATTATAGTCTATTGCGCCAATCCCGAATGCGAGGCTTCCACCATAGCTGCCGGCAAGTTGAAAGATGCCGGTTTTGCCAATGTCATCGAATATGACGGTGGCATGCAGGCATGGAAAAGCGCCGGGCATGACGTAGAAAGCTCAAGCTCCCAAACCGAAAGCGAAGAACCTCAACATCGAGGCTGCTGTTGCTGAAACAAAACTATTTGAACCGGAACTTGCAGCGGACGGAATAAGTAGGCGTCAACGCGATGGATTTCTCAAAAATTATTGTCGTATTTGGCTACGGTATGCTGACCGCATTGGCCACTGGACTGGGCGCACTTCCGCTTCTCCTTGTCAGGAAAAAAGCTCACAGATTCCTAGGGTTCGGTCAGGTTATTGCAGCAGCACTGATGACTGTTGCCAGCTTTATGTTACTTGATGAATCGATGGCCAGAGATTCCTGGTCTCCTGCTGTCGGTATTGTAGCCGGGTTCATACTGATAATGCTTGCAAACAGGTTGTCTTCATTGTTTCCAAGAATGTCTAATCTTATGCAATCCGAGAACGACGACGGAGCGCATAAGATATTTCTAATCGTCTTTGCGATGACGCTACATTCGGCTGCAGAAGGTATAGGTATCGGCGTTTCGTTTGGCGGCGGAGATTATCTCGGCAAATTAATCTCCTGGACGATAGCTCTTCATAATATACCTGAAGGTCTGGCGATATCCCTGATCGCCGTACCAAGAGGAATGAGCGTCGGGAAAGCCGGACTCTGGAGCATCTTTTCAAGCCTTCCGCAGCCGGCAATCGGGGTTCTGGCGTTTATGTTTGTAACGGTCTTTGAACCGTTCCTGTCCTTTGGATTAGGGCTGGCCGCAGGCGCCATGTTCTGGATGGTAATTCATGAATTGATCCCGGAAGCCCGCAAAAGCCTAAAAGTAAATCAGGTAGTTTATACCTTCAGCATCACCTGTTTATTGTTTCTGGGCTTTCAGCTGTTGCCACATTAATGGCCGCTACCCACCGCTTCGGAGATATTTGAAAAACCATCCTGCTCAAGAAGCTTGTTAAGACCATTGACGATATCACCAACCGCGCCCATACCATGATAAACGAGACCTGTATAAAGCTCGAGCAGCGAAGCGCCCGCCCTGATCTTTTCATAGGCGTCTTCTGCGCTGGCGATGCCGCCAACCCCAATAATTACGAGTGCGCCTTTGGAGTATTCATAAACCTGCGAAATTGTTCTGGTGGCCATATCCCGCATCGGCGGCCCGCTAAGCCCGCCATGTTCAGGCAGTTCTTTTGTCTTGAGCGATGCCGGACGATCATGCGTGAGATTAACGGCTACAATACCTTCCATCTCATACTGGACGCATAGACCTGTTAACTCTTCGAGGTGATCAGCTGCGAGATCCGGGCCTATTTTGACAAAAACCGGAGTTTTCAGTCGTTCCTGTCTTCTATGTTTGCTCACTGCCTTAAGAATTTTTTCGGCTTCTTCCGGATCCTGAAGGTTTTTAAAGCCGGTTACATTCGGACAGGAAAAGTTGAGCACCATCATATCCGCTGCTGCCTCAAAAAACTTTAGTCCGTTTAAATAATCAGCCGCAGGATCTTCCTGATCCTTGCCCTTGGCAAGATTGATAACCACCGGCATGCGTTTGAGTTTCTTTTGGGCGGCTTCTACTCTTTTTAACAAAACTTCATAACCGGGGTTATTGAGTCCCATATGATTGATCATCGCTTTATCAGCAGCGAGCCTGTGCATACGCGGGCGCGGATTGCCCAGCTGCGTTTTAGGCGTAACGCTTCCAAGCTCGGCAAAGCCAAAACCCAGTTTTTCAAAAGCGGTAACAGCCACAGCGTACTTATCGTACCCGGCCGCAAGCCCTAACGGATTGGGAAACCTGACGCCGCATATTTCCTGTTCAAGGCAAGATTCTTCCAGTTTGGGAGATTTAACTCCCAGTCCCAGAGCAAGTCCTTGCAGATGCAGCTTGTGTATAGTTTCAGAATCCATTTTAGGTATGCCGTCCCGTTTAGAAGTATGATGAATCGAATTGTACTAGCCTATGTATAGTGTTATTACAATTCTTCTCATTTTTCGATTACCGGCGCGAATAATACTCACAGATCATGGCTGATACCAGGACATTTGAGCAAATTAAAGAGAGCCTGCGCTCACAGCCGAAGCGCTGGCTGGTTACTGGCGCCGCCGGGTTTATCGGCTCCAATATTGTCGAGGAGCTACTCAATCTCGGTCAGAGCGTTACCGGACTTGATGACTTTTCCAGCGGCTACAAGGGAAATCTTGAAGAAGCCGCAAAGGGAAAAAAGGGATTTACCTTTATCGAAGGCGATATCCGCGACCCTGAAACCTGCCAGAAGGCCTGCCGGGAAATTGATTACGTTTTGCATCATGCCGCGATTGGCTCGGTTCCCAAATCTCTGGAAAAACCAGCCCTGACCGACCGGGTTAATGTCGGCGGCTTTGTTAATATGATAGAAGCGGCGGCGAAAAATAACGTTAAACGCTTCGTATATGCCAGCTCCAGCTCGGTTTATGGAGAAGGTTCTGAAAATCCCCAGCGTGAAGACGATAAAATCTCTCCGCTCTCGCCCTATGCCGCCGGAAAGTATGCGAATGAAATGTATGCCGCCACGCTTGGCAGGCATTTCGGTATTGAAACTTTCGGTCTTCGTTACTTCAACATCTTTGGTCCGAGGCAGGACCCGCTCGGGGCTTATGCCGCCGTGATCCCGAAATGGATATCCGCTCTTCAGGAAGGCAAGCAGGTAGAGATCTTTGGAGATGGCGAAACAGTACGCGATTTCTGCTATGTGGGTGATGCTGTTCAGGCTTGCATACTGGCGGCCTGTAACGATCTGGAAAGCAATGTCTTCAACATAGCTGGCGGCAAAGGCATAACTCTCAATAACTTGTTCGATCATCTCGTCGAGCTAACGAATAGCTCCCGGAAAAAACCGATATATAAGGACTTTCGTCCTTGTGATATCCGGGTTTCGCTTGCCGATATTTCAAAAGCCAAAAGCATGCTTGCTTTCGCTCCTGAAACAGTACTAGTTGATGGCCTGAAAAATACCGTAAATTCTTTTAAGGATTTTACTTCATGAAACGAGTCGCCTTCACAATAGCCTTTGGCAAGAAACGCTACCAGATCATGGCAAAAGCGTTAAAAGAGACACTCGCTCGTAATGCCCCTGATGTAGAATTCCGGATTTTCACAGAAGAAGATATAACGCCTTATTCAGAAGGCCTGCCTCAGGGAAGGAAGCTATTCCCTAAAGATTACAAGTACCCGAAGATCGAAATCATGACCCGGCTGCGTGATCCGGATACACAATATCTTTTTATTGATGCAGATTGCTTTATTTTCTGTTCCCTGGACCAAATGTTTGAAAAGATAGAACCTGGTAAACTTCTAATGCACTGGGTCTATAACGAAGACGGCACCTGGGCAGGAATACCGGAACTTAAATTTGTTGATGCCTGGGCGCAGGAAGGCGTTACCGGCCTGGAGCCTTACAGCCTGAATAGCGGATTTATCGGCTGGCAAGGACATATGCCCTGCTTTGACAAGGCCCTTGAACTAATCAAAACTAAAACCGTGATGGCCGATGACAAAGGTAAACGAGGCGATGAGTATTATTACTGTGCCGGTATCCAGCTCACTAACACTCCTGTAACCTCAACAGAGTCTTTCGAGAATGAACTTGGCATGTTTTGGCGCGGTAAGATCGGCTATCAAAACGGTAAACTTACATGTGATTACTACCAACACACCAAACAGATTCAACATTACGGCAACCCTAACTGGTCAAACAGGTATGTACAGCGTGTAATAAGGGAAACTCTTAAATCAGAAAATAAAGAAGACAAGCTGAACCGCTATTTATATAGCATACCCTCCATTGCCGAAGACAAAGCCAAAGAACTAATCCGTACAATCAGGAGGCGACCAAAGTCGCCAGCAATGGGTGAAGGATAACTAGTGTTAAAGGAAAATCATGAATAAAAAACTTGCTCACTTCAGTAATAAAGTTGCACGCAAAGCACAAAAGTTTGTTGACGGCTGGGCTAAGCAATATTGGCATGACTGTCCGTTTGGGGATGAGCCTCTGGCAAGCAAGGAGAGATATCTGGAACTATGGGAAGAAGCCAAAAAAGCGCCGGCACCAGAAGTTGATAGCTATGAAAAAGAAAGTGGTTTTAAACTTAACAAGGAATGGCTGGACGATCTGGCCCTTCATACCCAGATAGTGATTAAGCAGTCTCCGCTCTGTTATCACCATGGACGGGTTTTGTACTCAGCACTATGCGCATATTTGTCTGATAGCTCCGGATCCGTCATTATCCTTGAAACGGGTACAGCCAGAGGCTTTTCATCCATAGTCATGGCCCGTGCCCTGAACGATCAAAAAAGACATGGAACAATAGTTACATTTGATTTGCTGCCTCATAACAAGAAAATGTACTGGAATTGTATTGACGATGCGGAGGAGATGAAAACCCGTCACGAATTACTTTCACCATGGCAGAACTTGGCTGAAACTATAGTATTTATTGAAAGCGATAGCCGAATTGGTCTGACAAGAACAGTGGCAGACCGTGTGCATTTTGCATTTCTTGATGGGTCTCATACCTACCGTGATGTAATGCAGGAGTTTGTCGATGTGCAGTCTCGCCAGCGGTCAGGAGACACCATAGTATTTGACGATTATAGTCCTGAGGTGTTCCCTGGCCTTGTTAAAGCAGTTGATGAAGGCTGCGACAAATTTGGCTATGAGAAGAAAGTAATTCATTCGACAGGCAAAAGAGGCTATGTGATCGCCAAAAAGGGGTAATTTGCATGCCTAAATGGGAAATAGCCATATCTGTCATTATGGCGGCATATAACGCTGAAAAAGACGTCGAGACCGGCATTAACAGCATTCTCAAACAAAGCTTCAAAGACTTTGAATTCATTATCATTAATGACGGCTCCAGCGATTCCACTTCTGAAATACTGGAAAAATACGCCGGGCAGGATTCTCGCATTAAACTCATTCATCAGGAAAACACCGGCCTGACCATCGCCCTGAATAAGGCTTTAAAGCTGGCTCGCGGCAAATATGTCGCCCGGCAGGATGCGGATGACACCTCTTACACCAGCCGCCTGCAAAAGCAGTTCGAGCTGATGGAAACAAATCCATGTATACTGCTCTGCGGGGCCAATTGCGATGATCTTTATGACGATGGCGCCAAAGGCAGCTGGGGCTGGTATGATAATGACAAGCTCCAGAAAATAGTCTTTTTCAAAACCCCGTTTGCCCATAGCACTGCCTTCATGCGTACCGATACCGCACGCGAGCTTGGCGGTTATGACGAGAGCTTCCGCACCTCACAGGACATGGAATTCTGGATGCGCTTTGCCAAAGCCGGGCAGATCGCCATGATCCGCGAACCGCTTATAGAGCGCAAAATCACCGACGGCTCGATTTCTTCCCGGCGCCGCTGGCGACAGTTTCATGACGGCCTGCGCGCCCGCCTTAAACATAACACGGGGCCGTTTCGTAAAAGTCTGGCTATCTTTCACGCCTTTAGAAGCTTGCTGATCGGCCTGCTTCCCCATAAGATCGCACTGTTTCTGGCCAGAATAAACAGGAATATCAAAAGGAAAGTTAGAGGGTTTCTGGATGAAGAAATTTGAAATAGAAGTAATCGTATTCGATTTTGACGGGGTGCTCGCAGAGTCTGTCGACGTTAAAGGCGAAGCTTTTTACAAGCTCTACGAACACGAGGGCGAGGACATCGCCCGCAAGGTTCTTGATCACCATCTGGCCAATGGCGGCGTATCGCGCTATGACAAAATCCGCCACTATGAGAGCGAGTTTCTGGACCGCACGGTAAGCGAAGCGCAGGTCATGGAGATTGCACAACGCTTTTCAGATCTCGTCGAGGAACAGGTAGTGGCCGCCAGGTGGGTTAACGGAGCCAAAGAGTTTCTGGATGAATATCACTCACAGGTTCCGCTTTATGTCGCTTCCGCCACCCCTCAGGAAGAGCTGGACAGAATTGTTTCCAAGCGCGGCATGGCAAAATATTTCAAAGGCGTTTTTGGATCTCCCGCCAGGAAAGCCGATCATCTGATCGCTCTGGCCCGTACCTATGATCCGAAAAAAATGCTGATGATTGGCGACACCATCAGCGACTACAAGGCCGCACAGGCTGCCGGAACGCTATTCCTTGGCCGCGAGATCGACGGCAAGAATGAACCGTTCCCGCCGGGAACCGTTCTTGTTCCTGATATGGCTCCCCTTAAAGATTTTATTGCGCTCCGATGATATATGATCTCGTTGAAAGTATAGCTGCGACCCTGCAAAAAGAAGCAGACAAAAACGGCAGAGCCATGCTGGTGCTGCCCGGCGGGTCCAGCCCCCGCGATCTGATAAAGGTTCTGGCCCGGCAACCTCTGCCGTGGGAGAGAATAATCGTCACCACCACCGACGAACGTTGCGTCCCTTTTACGGATGAAGCCAGCAATTCCGGCCAGATAGCTCGCCTGATGGCTGCCGAGGGCATTCTCATTGAACCTGTCATGCTCTGGCGTTACGGGGAAATTAATAACGAGGAAATAGATATGCTTGTCTGGCCCGCGAGCGTAACAGTTCTCGGGATGGGGCTTGATGGACATATAGCCTCGCTGTTCCCGGGGCAAAGCCAGCAGGAAACCCGGTCAAGGCTGATTTCCTCCCGCGCCCCTGCCCCGCCCCATGAACGCGTCAGCATGACTCTTGACGCCTTGCTGGATACCGGACGGCTTATCCTGTTACTGCCAGATGAAGAAAAACAGAAACTGTATCAGGAAGTGAGCGAAGGCAAACACCCCGACCTGCCGATAGCAGAACTGTTTCACGCGGCAGGAGAAAAGCTGGAGGCTGTGGTTTTTTAGAAAAGTTACTGTCATCCCTGTAAGTGTTCACTAATTCGCTGACAGTTTCGTCATCCCGTTGGCGTCTGGCCACTTGCAAAGTGGACAGACCAGCACAAAAGGGATCCATAATGTGAGTCGCTTTGCGGCTCTCCTTTTGTGGATTCCGGATGTATAAGCAAGCCTGCGGCTTGCCTCCGGAATGACGTCGCCCTTTATGACAGCGAAGTACTGAACACTTACAGGGATGACTGTTTAAACACTCCCTCCTCCACCCCCATTTGAAGCTTGAAACTTGCTGCCGAATAGCCTAGATTTTCCGCGAGTTTTCAAGGGATAGAAATGGATATGACGCAATCACTTAAAGCAAGACTGGCGGCCCATGAACTGGCGCTTGGCGGCTGGGTAATGGTAGGGCATCCGGCATCAGCCGAAATCATGGCTCGCGCCGGTTTCGACTGGGTTTGCGTGGATCTTGAACATACCGCTACCGACATTAATACCGCCGAAAACCTGTTTCGGGCAATTCAACAAGGCGGCTCGACGCCACTGGCGCGGCTGACCAACAACGATCCCAACCTGATCAAGCGCGTCATGGATAGCGGCGCCGGCGGGATTATCGTGCCAATGATAGAAACCCCCGAACAGGCGCAGGCCGCAGTTGACGCTGTCTATTATCCGCCCAGAGGAAAGCGTGGCGTCGGCCTGGCCAGAGCCCAGCTTTACGGCGCCGGTTTTCAGGAATACCGCAACTGGCTGGAGAATGAAGCGGTTTGCATCATGCAGATTGAGCACATCAATGCTGTTGATAACCTTGAGGATATCCTGTCGATAAATGGGGTGGATGGTTATTTCCTGGGCCCCTATGACCTGTCGGCTTCAATGGGACTGGCCGGACAGCTTGATCATCCGGATGTGCTGGACGCTATATCCCGCACCCGCGAAATTGCCAAAAAACTTAACAAACCGGGCGGCATCCATATTGTCGAGCCCGATCATAACAAACTGCAAGGGGCTATAGATCAGGGCTTTACCTTTATCGCCTATAGCATCGACACAAGAATTATCGATACCGCCTGCCGGGCGGGAATTAAACTGGCGAAAGGAGCGAAATAATGAATATTGTCGCCATCATTCCGGGCCGCATGGGCTCTTCACGTTTTCCGGGCAAGCCGCTGGCTAAGATTGCGGGAATACCGATGATCGGTCATGTTTATCTGCGCACCGCAATGGCGGAAACATTGAGCGATTGCTGGGTCGCTACTTGCGATGAGGAGATCAAGGAATATATCGAATCCATCGGCGGCAAAGCGGTTATGACTGCTGATACGCATGAGCGCTGCTCCGACCGCTGCGCCGAAGCCATGATCAAGATAGAAGAAATGACCAGCAAGAAAATTGATATGGTAATTATGGTTCAAGGCGATGAACCGCTGGTTACTCCCGGCATGGTCGATGCTTCTGTCGAAGCCCTTAAAGCCAATCCCGAATGCGGCGTTGCCTGCCTGATGGGGCCAATTGAAACCGTTCAGGAACTGCAGGACCCGAATGCGATCAAGGTGGTAATCGGCAATAACAACCGCGCTCTTTACATGTCGCGCGAACCTATTCCAACAATCAAAAAAGGAGAGGATCAGGGCCCGTGGCTAAAACAGGTTTGCATTATTCCCTACACCAGAGAGTATTTGCTTCAGTTTAACGAAACTCCGCCAAGCTCTCTGGAAATTGCCGAGTCAATCGACCTTAACCGCTGCCTGCAAAACGGCCATCCTGTGCAAATGGCTTTCAGCCCGGATATTGCGGTAAGCGTTGATACGCCTTCTGATCTGGAGCATGCCGAGCAGGTGATGCTGAACGATCCCCTATACAAAAAATATGCTGAAACCGCTAAATCCAACGCCGCCTGAAAAGAGTAAAAAAAATGAGCAACAAAATCCTGATAACCACTTCAAGCTTTAATACCGAAACGCCGGAAATCAAGGCTTTGGAAAACGCCGGATACGAGATTGTCCTTAACCCCCACAAGCGTCGCCTTAGCGAGGCCGAAGCTAAAGAACTGCTGACGCCGGAGATCGTCGGCATGGTCGCCGGTGTCGAGCCTTTGACAAGGGACGTGCTGCAAGGCGCACAGAACCTGCGTGTCGTTTCGCGCTGTGGCGCGGGGTTAGATAGCGTCGACCTTGAGGCTGCCAAAGAATTCGGCATTGTCGTTACCAACACCCCGGAAGCGCCGTCCTCGGCCGTGGCGGAACTGGCTGTCGGCCTTATGCTGGATGCCCTGCGCGGTATTTCGCTGCAGGACCGATCGATCCGCTCCGGCGGCTGGGAACGTCCCAATGGCGGACTGCTTGGCGCGAGAACAGTTGGCGTCATCGGTCTAGGATATATCGGCAGCAAAGTGGCTCGTTACGTATCAGCTTTCGGCGCGAAGGTAACCGCCTGTGACCCGGCGGCGAGGATCAGCGAACACGTAGAATTTGTCGAAATGGATGAGCTTCTGGCCACATCCGATATCGTCAGCCTGCATATTCCATACTGCAAGGAAAACCACCACCTGCTTGATCGGGCAAAGCTGGAATCGATGAAGAAAGGCGCAATCCTGATAAATACCGCTCGTGGCGGGCTGGTCGATGAAGACGCGCTTTATGATGTTCTCAAATCCGGTCACTTAAGCTGTGCCGCTCTCGACGTTTATGAGGAAGAGCCTTATTCAGGCAAGCTGAAAGAACTTGATAACATTGTGCTTGCAGCTCATGTCGGCTCATACGCCAAGGAGACACGGACAAAGCAGGAGGCCGAAGCCGCTCAGAACTTGCTGGATGCCCTTAACGATAACCCGGTGAAAAAATATGCCTGAGGAAAAAGGAACAGTTCTGGTAACAGGAGGCGCCGGATTCGTCGGCAGCTACACAGCCGATGCCCTGACTGCCTCAGGATATAAGGTC
>CAZJRT010000039.1:0-11556 GCA_964548445.1 uncultured Pseudobdellovibrionaceae bacterium | reverse complement strand
TGCCATTTCCGAGAATGAAAATATCTGAATTTTCCAGTAACTCATCAGGTTCGCCGACAAGACACGCGCCTATGTGAGGGATGCCTTGCTCTATGTATTCACGGTTTGCCCCGTTCATCTGTTTGGCTTTCCAGACGCAAGGATCATAAATTTTCAGGTTGTAGCCGTTTTGCAGCAAAAGCTCGGCAAGGGCAACAAGTGGACTTTCGCGAAGATCATCTGTATTGGGTTTAAAGCTAAGCCCCAGCATTCCGACATTGTTGCGTTCAGCTTTTTGGATCATGTCAAAAGCATGGGTGATCTGAAGTTTGTTAGCTTCAAGTATGGCATCGAATACCGGTGTCTCCAGCCCCATGTCATTGGCGCTAGCGCGTATGGCCCTGATATCCTTGGGCAGGCATGAACCGCCGAAAGCAAATCCCGGAATCAGGAAACTTGGGCCCATATTGATCTTGTCGTCCTTGAAAAAGATTTGCATTACCTTATGGCTGTCAACATCATGACGTTTGAGCATATTGCCCATCTCGTTTGCAAAGCCGACCTTGGTTGCTCTCCATGCATTACTTACATATTTGACGCCTTCGGCGGTGCCTGGATCTGTGACTGAGCGGGGAGCGTCGATGCCTTCGTAAATTTGCAGGATTGTCTCGGCGGTGCGATCATCCAGCGCCCCGATTACTATCTGTGTCGGGTTGTAATAATCAGCAACAGCCGAGCCTTCACGCAAAAATTCAGGATTATTACCCAAGCCAAAATCTTCTCCGGCTTTTTTGCCAGAATGCTCTTCAAGAATGGGTTTGATAACTTTTAGTAATGTACCGGGGACTACAGTGCTGCGGTTGACTACGGTATGAAAATCATTTTTTCCTTTCAGGACGGAGCCAATTTGTGCGCTGATGGTCTTGATGTAGTCGAGGTTTAAAGAGCCATCTTCACGGCTTGGCGTCCCTACACAGATTAATGAAATATCTGAATTTCTTACTGCATATTCGTGGTCCTGGGTGGCTTGTAGCCGACCTTCGTTTATGCCTTTGCTGATAAGTTCTTCCAGTTCTTCCCCAACGATAGGACTACGGCCTTCATTGAGGCAGTTTACTTTTATGTCAGAAGTGTCAACGGCTATGACTTCATGGCCTGAATCAACGAGGCAGGCCGAACTGAACGCGCCAACATAGCCGATACCAAAAACGATTATTTTCATTAGTTGCTCCTGTAGATCACTTTTAAGAACTAATAATTTTTCGGAAGTTTTATATCCGAGTCGAAACCATAAGCTTGAAACGCGCGTTATATCTTTGTGGTTCCTGGGCCGTGTCATTTTTAGCTAAAGGGTGGAAGTTTTGCTCAGAGGAAATTTGTTCTCCGGTATTTTCATTGTTTTGTTTCTGACCATGGCTATAGGCATGGCCGCTGTGGACATACTGGCAAGCAGGAAAGAGGGCCAGGCCTCGGAAATACAACAGATAATCGATGGCCGGTGGACTTCAGCATACGAACAGATTTTTAACGTAAACCTCTATGCTTATCAGCCTAGTGTCGACATATGGGGCGTGCTCAATTATGCCCTTTTTAATAATGGCAAGGAAGGCGTGATCGTTGGTGAAGATGGCTGGCTTTTTACCAGTGAAGAGTTCGATTTTTATCCTGATGCAGAAAAGCAGATGGAGCAAAAACTGGATTATATATTATATGTCAATGATATGATGAGCCGCAGGGGTATCCGGCTGATGGTGGCTTTGGTCCCGGCAAAGGCCCGTATTTATAAGGGAAAGCTTGGACGATATGACTTTCCTTCCTACAAGCAAAATGACTACTTTCAGTTTGTATCTGAACTTGTTACCGAAGGCATACCTGTAATCGATCTCTCGTCGGCCTTTGCTGCAAGTCAGGATAAAAATCCTGTCTTTCTGAAGACCGATACGCACTGGAGCCCTTTCGGTGCGAAGGTGGCGGCCAATGCAATAGCAGAAAAAGTGGAAGCAAGTTTTCCTGACCTGCTGAAACCAAAGAAAGAATATAGCAACAAGTTATTGCAAACTATCGAGCATGAAGGAGATCTTTTGCGTTATTTGCCTTTGGGAAGAATGTCAGAGGTGATCGGTCCTGAAGCGGATTCATTGCCTGAGTATGAAGTAATAAATAGCGATCCGGCTTCGTCAAAGGGCCCTGATCTGGAAGCTGCCCTGTTTGACGAAACAGAGATTCCGGTAGCGCTGGTAGGTACAAGCTATAGTGCCAATGATAACTGGAATTTCGAAGGGTTTTTAAAAGAGGCATTATGTGTTGATGTTCTCAATGCTGCTGATGAAGGAAAGGGACCTTTCCTGACAATGGCCGATTTCATGAAAAATGATGCTTTTAAAAACAATCCGCCCGGACTTGTCATCTGGGAAATTCCGGAACGTTACCTGCCAGTCGAGTATGAACTCGCATTAATAAAATCCGAAAGGGATGATGCATGAAACTAAAATATAGACTTTTCGCCATAGCAGTGGCGGCTCTGGGTTTGTTACCACTCTCCTCCCTGGCCGCGGCGGAAAAAGAGGACATTAGTCATATCTTTTGTGAGGCGGTTAAGGATGAAAAACTCTATGACGAAAGAGGTTACGGTGCTTACAAGGTCCTGCTACAGGGAAAAGATGGCTGGATCTTCAGAAGCGAGGCTGATCTGACTTCCGATTTTTCTTTTACCAGATCCGGTCTGAGGAACATCAGACTTTTCCGCGATGCTTTGAAGAGCGAGGGAATGGAGCTGGTTATTCTGCTCACACCGGCTAAAGGACTGATGCATGCGTCCATGCTGTATCCAGAGGATGCTGCCCGATATGGCTTTGATGATCCGGATAGTATCTGGAAGAATTATTTTGAAGCTGTCGAGGATTTGCGCAGGGAAGGAATTCACGTTGTTTCTCTGGAACCGATCAAAGAAGAAGATCAGTTTTTTTACAAGCGGGATCATCACTGGAATGCATATGGTGCAAGAAAGGCAGCCAAGGCAATCTCAGCTTATATTGAGCGCATGCCCGTCTTTGATGAGGTCAAGAGAATGGACTGGGAAACAATGGATCTGGGACCTTATCAGTTCGAAGGCGTTTCTAAAAAAGTCTTCAGTGATTTATGTGATACGCGGCAGCCACCCGAGATGATCCACGTATACGACACGATTCGGGAAGGCATGGCTGAAGGAAAAGACGCGCTTTTTGGTGAAATTGAGAATCCGGATATAGTTTTGCTTGGAACAAGTAATTCAACTCCTGAACCCTCATTTGCAAATTTCCACGGCTTCCTGAGAGATGAACTTGAGGCCGATGTGATCAATATGTCGGTATCCGGCGGCGGGTTGGACACTGCCGTTATCTCATATCTGAATTCACAGTATTACAAGGAACAACCGGCCAAAATCGCTATCTGGGAAGTCCCCGGATATTATGATATCTCTGCCCAGCATGCCTTTTTCCGGCAGGCAATACCTGCGGTTTATGGCGATTGTGGAGAAAATGCGATTGCATCTCGCGAAGACGTAAAAGTTACAGATAATGCTGTGATCGTTCTGGACCGGCTGGCAGATAAGAAAATCAGCGGTAGTAATTACTATGTTCACGTGAACTTCAGCAAGCCGGTTCGCAAATACCTGTCTTTCGATTTGCGATATGTTAAGGATCGGGAGAAAATCAAAATTCGCAGGGAAGACCGCTACCCGCATGATGGCGAGTATTACCTTTCTCTAAGCGATCAAAAGGAAACTCCGCTAGGAAAAGTAATACTATATGTCCCTAATAATGTTATTGGCGCTACTGTTGACGCCCGGATCTGCAAAATGCCGGGCACCAAAAAGGACGGATGGTTAAAGGCCTTATTCAGGAATTAGGAAACTGGATTTCATAGCCCAGTTTTTTAACCTCGTTCACGACCATTTCTTTAAGCCGATCGATGCCACCACGGCTTGAGGCTTCGGCCCTTGTTACCAGAACGTTCTGGGTGTTCGATGGGCGAAGCAGCCACCAGCCATCAGGCGTTGAAACGCGAACGCCGTCGATGGTGTCCAGTTGCAGTTCGGCGTTTTGCCGTGCTTTCAGATCTTTGGCCAGTCTTTCCACCAGTTCGAATTTTTCACTATCATCGACTTCAAAACGAAGTTCGGGGGTGTTGTAGAGGCTGGGTAGGTGAGCCAGTAGCGAAGTAAGTGTGTCCTCATTGTCCGAGAGAGAATCAAGCAGTCTTACGGAGCAATATAACGCATCATCAAAGCCGTAATATTTATCGGCAAAGAAGATGTGACCGCTAAGCTCTCCGGCCAGCAAAGCCTTTGTTTCAGCCATCTTTGATTTGATAAGGGAATGGCCGGTTTTCCACATGACCGGCAAGCCGCCAAGACGGGCAATCTCGTCGAACATAACCTGAGAGCATTTGACGTCGCCAATGATTGTGGCTCCCGGATTGTTATCAAGTACGTCTTTTGCATAGATGGCCATCAGAATATCGCAGCGAATGATATTGCCTTTGCTGTCTACGACGCCGATACGGTCGCCGTCGCCATCAAAAGCGATGCCCAGATCGCAGGCCTGTTCCCTTACGGCCTGCTGGAGATCCACAAGATTTTCATCAACAGTTGGATCGGGGTGGTGGTTAGGGAAGTTGCCGTCCACGTCATCGAAGAGGAGAACGTGATCGCCTGGAAGTCTGGCAACCAGATCATGCAGGACTGCGCCTACCGCGCCATTACCGACGTCCCATGCTACTTTGAGATCTCTGGTGCCTTCAAAGTCACGAAGGAGCCTTTCGATATAAGTATCTTTAATATCGATTTTGCGGGCAGTACCTTCCTTGCCGGTTTCAAAATCTCCGGATTCCGCGATTTTACCAAGCTCCAGAATCCCTTCGCCAAAGACCGGGCCGCTTTGCAGGGTGATCTTGAAGCCATTATATTCTGGTGGATTATGTGATCCGGTAACCATAATGCCGCCATCGCTCATTTTATCTTTTACAGCGAAATAGAGCATTGGGGTGGGGCCAAGTCCTACATTCTCGACATCAACGCCGGTAAGTGTAAGTCCGTGGATCAAAGCATTTGCCAGATCAGGCGAGCTGTGCCGACCATCATAGCCAACGCATACCCGGCTACCGCCATCACGGCGGATTTTGGTGCCGAAGGCAAGGCCCAGGGCGAAAGCATCATGCATTGTAAGCGTCTGGCCGACTTTCCCACGTATGTCATATTCACGTAGGACAGAAGGGTCAAACTTATGTGGCTTTGCTACAAAATCTTCTTTTCCTAGAGCCGTCATTTATCTGCTCCTTTATTTTATGTTTTTTACAAATTCGCTTACGTCAGCGCCAATTTCCGGATCGTGCATGGCAAAAGCAATATTTGCCTGCACAAATCCAAGGCGGCTACCGCAGTCATAGCGGGTTCCATCAAATCTAAGGCCGTTGAACGGCTGTTTGCCGATAAGTCTGGCCATAGCGTCAGTCAGCTGGATTTCTCCTCCGGCACCTTTTTCAAAGGCCGAGAGATATTCGAAGACTTCAGGCTGCAGGATATAGCGTCCGATAATCGATAAAGTGGAAGGTGCGTCTTCTGGCTGAGGTTTTTCTACCAGGCCGCTGATCTCGGCATATTTCCCGTCATCGCTGGCTGTTTCAAGTATGCCGTATTTGGCAGTGTCTTCCCTTGGAACATCCATTACTGCGACAACATTGCCGCCTTTTTCTTCATAAGCTTCTATCATCTGGCTCATGCAGCCTTTCTCTCCCAGTACAACATCGTCGGGCAGGATAACTGCAAAAGGCTCATCGCCAATGGCCTGGCGGGCGCACCAGATAGCGTGGCCAAGTCCCAGTGGATGTTGCTGGCGAGTCATGAAAAGCTTGCCATCAGGCATTTCACTTTTCTTGACTTTGTTTGCCAGATCCGTTTTGCCACGGGATTCCAGTGTCGAGAGGAGCTCGTGGTTATAATCGAAATGTTCTTCCAGCAAGGTTTTATGTCTGCCGGTAATGAATATGATCTCTTCAATGCCGGCTTCTCGAGCTTCATCGACACCATGCTGGATCAAGGGTCGGTCGACGAGAGGTAACATTTCTTTGGGCATGGCCTTGGTGGCCGGAAGAAATCTGGTGCCTAGTCCGGCTACCGGGAAAACTGCTTTACGTACGCGCTTAAATTCAGACAAGTTTCTGTACTCCGGTTGTTGTTTCCATGAAAGCCTTGGCATTTTTTTGATGCTTTGGCAAGTTTCCGGGAAAGTTAAGTAAAATCATTTGGCGGCTTTCGGTATCCTTTGAGGTTTTCAGGGCCGATCGTCCGCAATAGTTGCCGAACTTCCTGTCTTGCTGATAACTGCGAAAGCGTACGCGGGGTTCCCGCATTTTCCTTTAAATCCATCAAGGTCAGGCCCTTTAAGAACAGTTCCTTAAACACCACTCTTTCTCCAAAGCCGGGAGAGATACGGAAACCGAAAGGCTCAGCCATCTTTTCAAGAATGTCGGAAACTGCCCGTTTGTTTTTTGCATCGATATGAGTCATGCGATTTCGCATAACGATCCAGTCCATGTTGGATCCTTCACGTTTCATTTTCAGGGCCTGCTGTTCCATTACCATTTTCGAATATATGGACAGATCAAGAATTTTATGTGTATCAGGATCAAGTTCTGCCAGTAGATCCAGGTCAACAAAGCTGTCATTCATAGGCGTGATCAGGATATCGGCATGTCCATGCGCCAGGCGGCTAAGATGGCTGTCAGAACCCGGAGTGTCTACAACTATAAAATCGCAAGTGACTTTCAGCTCTCCAATGGCCAGCATCAGGAATTCGTAATCCTCATTGCGTTGCTCTTCTACTGTAGGCGCTTCGCTTCTGGTGATGGCCATATGTGAAGGTATGGGGATTTGTGTATGAGTGCGCTGGGCGTAATTGAAACGATTTCGCATATATCTCGTGAGTGTGGCCTGCCTGGCATCCAGGTCTATGGTTCCCACCTTGTAGCCCAGGCGCAGCAAGGCAATCGCCACGTGCATGGCGGTTGTGGATTTGCCTGATCCACCTTTCTCATTCCCAAAAACTATTATGTGGCCATCTTTGTCTGCCATTGTTCGAGAAGGATAGTACAAAAAATCAGATGCCAACAGTCTCTATTAGTATTAGATTTCTACTATGAACAAGCCACAGATTATATATAGCGAGCGAGTGCACCAGTTGCGTGCATTGCTGCAACAGGAAAATCTCGACGGGTTTATTGTGCCGAGAGCCGATGAGTATCAGGGAGAAGAGGTGCCCGCCTGTGCTGAAAGGCTGGCATGGCTTACCGGCTTTACCGGTTCTGCCGGGGTCGCTGCAATAATGCAGGACAGGGCTGTTGTTCTTAGTGATGGACGATATACGATCCAGTTGCGCGATCAAACGGATCCTTCGGTTTTTGAAGTCGCCGATTCTACCAGGTCGCCGGTAGCCGAGTGGATTGCTTGTCATGCAAAAAAAGGAATGGTTATAGGATATGATCCTCGTCTCCATACACCCGATCAGCTAAAAGGCTTGAGAGAAAAGCTTGAGGTCAATGGTGTTACCCTTAAGGCAGTGGATGTTAACCCTGTTGATAAAATATGGACGGATCAATCATTGCCTCCGGAAAGTTCCGTTCGTTTATTTCCGGAAAAATATGCCGGATGGTCTTTTGAAGAAAAATTAAAAAAAGTTGTCTCCGAAATTGAAAAGCAAGGCGCGGGAGCGGCAGTATTGACGCTGCCCGATTCTGTCGCCTGGCTTTTGAATATCAGAGGCAGTGATTTGAAACATACACCGGTTGTCTTGTCTTATGCTCTGGTGCGCACTAATCCGGCTCGGGTTGACTGGTTTGTTGCGCCGGAACGCGTATCGTCACAGGTTCATAAATCACTCGGTAAATCGGTCCGTATCATTGGACCCCATGCGCTGGAGCATGAAATAGCAGACCTTGCTGCCAATTCTCGTGATGAAGACAAAGCAGTGTTACTGGATAACCGGCATTCTCCAATATGGTTTCTGGATGCTCTTGAAGAGCATGGAGCTAAAATCAAAAATGCATCTGACCCTTGTATAGCGCTCAAGGCTCTAAAGAATGAGGCTGAACAGAAAGCTATGATTAACGCTCATCGTCGTGATGGAAAGGCGCTGATTTTATTTATGGCCTGGCTGGAAGCCCAAAATGTAAAAGAAGCTCGTTTGACAGAAACAACGATAGCCGAAAAGCTTGAGGAGTACAGACAGTGCGATGCGCTTTATTTGGGGCCAAGTTTCAACACTATTTCCGGCTTCGGGGCGAATGGCGCAATAGTTCACTACAGAGCTGAAGAGGCAAGCGCTGCCACACTGGAAGAAGGTAGTCTACTGTTACTGGATAGCGGTGGACAATACGAAGATGGTACTACGGATGTTACCCGCACTATTGCTATAGGCGAGCCCACAGAAGATATGCGCAGGCACTATACGCTGGTGCTGAAAAGTCATATAGCAGTTGCCGTGTCGGTTTTTCCCGACGGGACGCCAGGATCTCAAATTGATGCCATGGCCCGGAAACCTTTGTGGGATAACGGGCTTGATTATGCGCATGGCACCGGCCATGGGGTTGGCTGCTGTCTGAATGTGCATGAAGAAGCCGCGTCACTCTCTCCCAGAAGTTCCGGGAAGATTCGTGCAGGAATGGTGCTTTCTAATGAGCCGGGATATTATCATGAGGGCGCATACGGAATTCGCATAGAGAACCTGATTTTAGCTGAGCCGACAGGCAGTATCAGTAATACCGGAATTCCGATGTTACGGTTTAAAACATTGACGCTTGCGCCTCTGGATCGCCGCCTGATTGTGCCGGAAATGCTGGATGACAAGGAAAAACACTGGTTGAATGCTTACCATGGACGGGTATGGAAAGAGATAAACAAGGGGTTGGATAAAAATACAGCCTCATGGCTGCGAAATGCAGTGACGCCGGTTTAGCTTTCCAAGTTGCTTATGTATTGCCCCATCTATATTCTGTGAACCCATGAGCGAAGTCCTTTTAAGCATACAGAATCTTAACGTGGATTTTAAAACTCCGTCCGGAGTGTTCAGGGCGGTCGATGATGTATCCTTTGATATACGCAAAGGTGAGACGATGGCTCTGGTGGGAGAAAGTGGTTCCGGCAAATCGGTAACTGCGCTTTCTGTTATGCAATTGCTTCCCTATCCTTTGGCCAGTCATGGTCCGGAATCATCAATTATTTTTGATGATCACGAACTGGTTGGCGCTGGCCGCAAGACATTACGTTCCATTCGTGGCCGTCGTATCGGAATGATTTTTCAGGAGCCGCAAAGCTCACTCAATCCTTTACACACTATCGAAAAGCAGATTGGAGAGGTGCTGGAGTTGCATCAGGGGCTGGGACGCAAGGAAGTGCAGGCCAGAGTCAGGGAGCTGCTGGATCTCGTGGGTCTGCCAGCACTAAAAGATCGGCTTGGCGCATATCCTCACGAGCTTTCCGGAGGTCAGAGACAACGAGTCATGATTGCCATGGCTTTGGCTAATAATCCTGACATCCTGATCGCTGATGAGCCGACAACGGCACTGGACGTTACAATTCAGGCCCAGATCCTGGAGCTGTTAAAAGACCTGCAGAAGCGCCTTGGCATGGCGATGCTACTTATCACACACGATTTGACTATTGTAGAGAAGACCGCTGATCGAATTTGTGTGATGCGTGAGGGCAGAATTGTTGAAAGCAATACGACTGGTAAATTATTCGCAAGACCGCAGCACGACTACACTAAAATGCTGCTGGCTGCTCAGCCCAAGGGGTTGGCGCCAAAACCATCAAAAGATACACCGGTAATTATCAACGGAGCCGACGTAAAGGTTTGGTTTCCCAGAAAGAAAACATTTCTTGGTCAACCAAAAGAATGGGTTCGTGCAGTTGATGGCCTGGATCTTGAAATAAGGGCCGGGCGTACTTTGGGAGTTGTCGGCGAAAGTGGTTCCGGTAAATCGACTTTGGGTTTGGCTCTTCTGAGGCTTCTTAATGGCGAAGGGAGCGTGCGCTTTGAAGGTGAGGACATTACTCACTATGGCCGCAAGGAGATGCGTCCTTTGCGCTCAAGGATGCAGATAGTTTTTCAGGATCCTTACGGTTCCTTGTCGCCGAGAATGACTGTTGGCGGGATTGTTGGAGAGGGACTGAAGATACATCGACCAGATCTTGGAAACAAGGAGCGTGACGAACTTGTGGTTCGGGCTCTTGAGGACGTGCATATGGATCCTCATACCCGTCACCGTTATCCGCATGAATTTTCCGGAGGACAGCGACAACGTATATCGATTGCCCGCGCAATGGTGCTCCATCCAAAATTCGTGGTACTGGACGAGCCGACTTCGGCGCTCGATGTTTCTGTTCAGGCCCAGATTGTGGATTTGCTATGCGAATTACAGGAAGCTCATAATCTGGCGTATATGTTCATCAGCCACGATTTGCGGGTGGTTAAGGCAATGGCGCATGACCTCATTGTCATGAAGGATGGCAAGGTAGTGGAATCCGGTCCGGCCAGGGAAGTTTTCAAAAAACCAAAGCAGGAATATACCAGGGCTCTTATGGATGCAGCACTGGAGCTAAAGGCTCGGCAGGTCGGTTAATCGGAAATCTTCAGGATCAAAATATCGTCTTGAAACTGGCCGGTTTTAACCCTGTGGCCCAGCTTTTCCAGTTTTCTGGCCAGGCCGCCAGTTTTCGGGGATATTTCAATATCATCCAAGGCGGCAATATCCGGCACATCTGCAAGGCGGGAAGCCTCTACATCCCAGTCGATATAAGCGATTATTCTTTGTAAAAGCCGGGCAGCATTGCGGCTGCCGCCTGCTGCACCAAGCAGCAATTCCGGTTTTCCTTCGGCATTGAGTATGATTACAGGAGACATTTCCGAACGAGGCCTCTTCCCGCCTTCAACATTATTAAGGACGGGAAGACCTTTATCATTAGTCGGTTTGAACGAAAAGCCGGACAAGGCGCTGTTCAATACCATTCCGTTTACAAACAGACGAGAGCCAAAAGAATGTCTTATTCCTGAAGTCAGCACGATGGCATTGCCGTAGGAGTCTTTTGCAAGTATGGCAATACCTTCTTCGGAACCAGGGGTGAGATCTGCGGATACATTGGCCTGAGCCAGTTTTCCGGGAACTGAGGGGGCTTTCCAGCTGGGGCTCTTATCGATATTCTCATAGCGACTGGCAAGATATTCCGGCGAAATCAGGCGGAAAGGGTCTATAATGCTAAAAGCCGGATCACTTACATAAGCCGATCTGTCAGCCCAGGCCAGCTGTGCAGCTTTTGCGATTAAATCCCACGCCTCGGATGATTGCGCGCGTTTGTCTGATAGTCTGAAATAACCAAGAATGCCCAGAGTTTCGATCAGCCATGTGCCCGCTGCTGAGGGCGGGCCGACGCTGCAAACTGAATGCTTCCTATAGGGAAGGCAAAGTGGCTCCCGGCGGATGGCCATATAGCCGGTGACATCTTCCATCGACATCAATCCGCGATTGTCATGGGCCCGGTCTTGG
>CAZJRT010000038.1:0-11574 GCA_964548445.1 uncultured Pseudobdellovibrionaceae bacterium | reverse complement strand
CGTGCACCATGTATTATCCAATGTCCGCACTGTATTGAGAATGTCCGGAAACTCATCACTTATCCGGCAGCATATATTGAGAACTCCTCTAACATCAGCAGACATGGCTCGCTCAGTCACAGCTTTCGGGCCGCCAAGATGCAGCAGTCTGTTGTGATTAAGATGACAATGGCTGTCAATCCACATAATGCCTCTTTAACCTTTCAGCAAAATAATAGCAATCCCCGCGAAAATCAGCAAACCTCCCACTGCGCTATAACAGTTAATCTGGAGCTCGCGCATCAGAAGCCATGCAAAAAGAATGGTAAAGACCGGATAGGAAATTTCAACCAAAGCTGCAACTGTCGCATTCTTTTCAAAAACGCTCATAACAATCATGTAATTACCCAGCACAACTGAAAAGGCCATTACTATGGTCCAGAAAAGCATGCTGGAATTTACAAGCATTGACTGAAACCCGACCTTCAATGTTCCAAGATAAACATTGAGAAACAGGTAAAATGGTACCGAAATCACCGCTGTAAGAAACAGCAGATAAGCTGGTGTCATTCCATCTCTAAGTAATTTCTCCGAGATGGCGTAAGTAAATCCCCAAATAACAGAAGCACCAAGGGCGTAAAGAAACCACAACTGCGGCATAATGTATTCCTATTCCTCTTCCACTATACGCGGGAATACACCTTGAGGCTTATCGACAAGTGTTCCAGCTTTTAAGGAATGAGATGCACTAAGATGCTCAAAGCTGCGTTCATTCTCTGGAACACCTAGTTGATCGAGCATCTTACCTGCTGAGTCAGGCATCACGGGCTGGACAATCAATGCCAGACAGCGAATGGCTTCTGCCAATACACCCAATACAGTGCCCATACGTTTAGGATCTGTTTTTTTCAAAACCCATGGTGCCTGATGATCAATATATGCATTGGCAGCCCCGACAACGGCCCAAATTTCCTCTAAAGCTTTATGCAACCTCTGCTGATCCATTTCCTGACGCACTTTGGGCAGCAAACGCACCTGAGCCAGTTCAAGCAGAGCTTTATCTTCATCAGTCAAATCGCTGTAATCAGGCAGCTTTTGATCACAGTTTTTATGGATCATTGACAGGGTACGTTGCGCCAGATTTCCTAGTCCGTTAGCCAGATCAGAGTTAATCCTGTGTATAGCCTGCTGATGAGAGAAGTCTCCGTCATTGCCAAACGGCACCTCACGCAGCATGAAATAACGCGAGGCATCCACACCATAACGATCAACCAAATCTTGAGGAGCTATCACGTTTCCTAATGACTTGGACATTTTCTGTCCCTCAATAGTCCACCAGCCATGAGCAAACACTCTCTTCGGCGGCTCAACACCGGCTGCCATCAGAAAAGCAGGCCAGTAAACCGCATGAAATCTCAATATATCCTTGCCGACCATATGCAGATCTGCAGGCCAGAATTTCTGGAAATCTTCAGCATCCGTTTCAGGATAACCAAGCGCAGTAATATAGTTGGTAAGCGCGTCAATCCAGACATACATAACATGCTTGTCATTGCCGGGAACGGGCACACCCCAGTCAAAATTTGTACGACTTACAGAAAGATCTCTAAGTCCGCCCTTAACAAAGCTGGCAACTTCATTAAGGCGGGTCTTCGGCAATACGAACTCCGGATTTTCTTCGTAAAGCTTAAGTAACCGGTCTTCCCAGGCCGAAAGACGGAAGAAATAACTTTCCTCCTCAACCCACTCGCACTCAGCGCCGCTCGGGGCAATCTTCTTTCCATCAGAGCTTTCAGTAAGTTCATCTTCCCCATAATATGCCTCATCTCGTACAGCATACCAGCCGCTATATTTTCCGAGGTAAATATCACCTGCTTCTTCTAATTTTGCCCATAGGGCCTGCGCGGCCGTTTTATGGCGTTCTTCAGTTGTGCGGATAAAATCATCATTCGAGAAATTCATCAGGCCAACAAGATCGCGGAAGTTTTGAGATACCTGGTCGGTAAACCCCTTGGGATCAGTGCCAGCATTAGCAGCTGCTTTGTGAACCTTCTGCCCATGCTCGTCAGTTCCTGTGAGAAACTTGACATCAAATCCGTCCAGCCGCTTGAACCGGGCCAAAGTGTCACATGCTACGGTAGTGTAGACATGTCCGATATGCGGCCTGTCATTAACATAATAGATGGGTGTTGTAATATAGTAGCTACGCGTCATTTTTGCTCCGAATTTCTCAAAATCATAAAGGATCCCAGCACTGTCTGACGTTTATCAAGGTTCGAATTATTCGCCATAACAAAATGCTGTTCAAGGTTTTCACAGATTTTTACTAAATCCGCAAGCGCGCAATCCTCAAATATCTGACTCATTTCTGATCGCTGCGACAAAGCCTTCGCTTTAATCGCCGCCTGAAGACGGTCGATAAGGATGGCCTGAAAATCATAATAAGCCGCATCCATTCCGGATGATGCCAGCATATCTGCAAGCTTATGAGCACTTTGCCAGTTGATTTTTGGGTATTCACGTAATACAGAAATTACGGATTCAAAAATTTCAAGCGAGCCATTGGCGAGATATCTGAGCGCCCTGCCCGGACTTCCTTGCGATATATCAAGCAAGGCTTGTCTTGAAGAAACCTCTACACCCATAAACGCTGGAGATTTCTCCAACACTTCTAACATTTCCTGATTTTCCAAAGGCTGGAAGTTTATCACCCGGCAACGGGATCGGATCGTCGGAACCATAGCACCCAGACGATGAACAATCAAAATCAGCAAAGCATTATCAGGCGGTTCTTCGAGGACTTTGAGAATGGCATTTTGCGCATTGCGGTTCATCGTATCCGCATCATCTACTATCGCAATTCGCCATCCGCCATATGATGACGTGAGTTGCAAAAATGGAGCTATCCTACGGGCTTCATCAACCGGAATAGCATTTTTCCCTTCCGGCTTTTCGATAGTTAACAAATCAGGATGACCTGAAGCGGACACTTGTTTAAAAACCCTGTTCTCTCTCGAAACATCAAGAGATGTAGCTTCAGAAAAATTTCCTGCTAACAAGTACCTGCCAAGACGGAATGCCATGGTCGCCTTACCAATGCCGGCAAGACCTGAAAAAATCAACGCATGAGGCAAGCGCTCTTCCCCTGCCAGCTTTAAAAGCATTTGTTCGATTTTATCGTGTCCGGCAGGCGGAGCATTCGCCTCACGGGGAAGCGACAATCTTTCCTGAATTACCTCAGCTTCATCCATCAAATTATCTTGTTCAGGTTAATTTATTTGATCCGCTTTGTGACCGTTGCCCAAATATTTTTGGCAAGCTTATCTATTTCCATACCAGCATCGAGAACAACGCACCGATGCAAATTTTCTTTTGCGATTTGGAGATAGCCATTTCTAAGTCGTTCGTGAAATGAAATATCCAAACGCTCAAAACGGTCTTCAACCTGGCCACTTACACTAACCGGCTGCTCTGCGTTTCTCTTATTTGAGCGACTAATTCCAATTTCAGGATTAATGTCCAGGATAAGTGTCAGATCAGGCTCAAAATCATCTATGGCGAGTTTACCGATAGCATCTACAATCTCCAACGGGAAACCGTGCCCGAAGCTTTGATAAGCTCTAGTAGAATCGGTAAAGCGATCGCATAAAACGATTTTACCTTCATCTATAGATGGCTTGATCAAATCTCTCACATGCATCGTTCTGGCAGCAAAAAAAAGCAGGCATTCTGCAATCTCCGACCAGTTGCCGCCATCACGATTAACCAATAATTCTCTGATCTTTTCAGCTTCGACAGTACCGCCCGGCTCACGGGTTACTACGACTTCATGCCCGGTCTTTTTCAGATTTTCTGCAAGAAGCTTTACCTGAGTGGATTTCCCACTCCCTTCTCCGCCCTCGAAAGTTATAAAAGTTCCTTTAGTGCTGGGCATATTCGGGCGCACCAAGGAAATAGATACTTGCCTTTGCCAACGCAGCGGAAAAAATACCTTTTCTATCAACCCCTTGCGCTGTCACCAGAGGCACTTCAACATCGCTCATACCCGGCATTTCGATTTTCAGAGAACCAACTTCCTGGCCTCTGGCTACTGGCGCCACGAGAGGTAAAGGATAATTGGCAACCACCCGGGTCTGATCAGCTTTCACTACCGGAATAGTAAGCTTAATATCACTGGCAACGGTAAGCGGGACATCATTTGATTTGCCGAGAACCACACCTGTACTGGTCACTGTCTCTCCAGCAGCGAGGAAATTCACGTTTTTAAAACCATTAAGTCCCCATTCCAAAAGCCTTGAACCTTCCTTGGCCCGTTCTTTCTCATTATCAAGGCCGTTAATAACCAGAATTACCCGGCGCCCATCCTTTGTGCCAGTACCAATAAGCCCATAGCCACCGGCAACGGTATACCCTGTTTTCATGCCGTCAGCGCCAATATCACGGTATAAAAGAGGATTACGGTTTCTCTGCTTGATCGCATTGTAAGTAAATTCCGGAATAGAAAAATACGGGAAATATTCGGGGAAATCGTGAATAACATGCCATGCCAGGATCGCAAGGTCCCGTGCTGATGAATAATGATTAGAATCGGGCCAGCCACTGGCATTTGTAAAATTACTGTTTTCCATTCCCAATTCTTTTGCTCTGGCCGTCATTGCCTCGGAGAAAGCTTTTTCGGAACCAGCCAGACCTTCTGCGAACACTATAGTGGCATCATTCCCGGATTGCACCAGCACTCCCCTGATCAGGTCTTCGACTTTCACATGATCTCCTACCTCTACAAACATCTTGGAGCCTTGCTTTCTCCAGGCCTTCTCTGAAACCGGCAGCTCCGTATCCAGTGCAAGCCTGCCTTCTTTTAATGCATCAAAAACCATAAACATGGTCATGACCTTGCTCATTGAAGAAGTGGGCATATGCTGGTCAGCATTCTTCTCCAGCAAAACCATACCGGTTTCGTAATCGATCATGATGGCTTGTTTGGCGGAAGTATAGTTCTGCAATGATGCAGCAGAGGCCAGCGATGTAAGGCTGAGGGATATCAGCAAACAAATTGCAAATAGCAAATGGTATGGAACGCGCATCTTTCCTGTCATTTTCGTTAGTCGTTGCTATAGAAGAAAAGGAATCTCGAACTTAATAAAACAGCTATGTCCCGGAAACGTCAACAGTTGCTAGTCAACAACTATAATCGCATTGTCAAATTGAGCCGACACCATGCGATTTAAAACGTCATCAGCCTGCTTGACTTCCTGAAACGGCCCGATGCGCACACGGTAGAACTGTTGTCCATTGAGCGTCACCGGATAAATTTTTGTATCCCCAAACCTGTTAAGACGCGCAGCCAGACTAAGCGCGTTATCTTGTACCGTAAATGCACCAACCTGCACATAAATACTTGTCGGTCCTACCGGAAGCTGAGACACCACAGGATCTGGCATAAAAACACCGCGTTCCATATGTCCTGACAGAGGCAGCGGTTCTCCAGTTACCGGCTGGACTCCACTTCCGCCAGGGCCGGAATAATCTTTTGATGTGAGCGGCTGCGCCTCTACAGGCCGGGCGGAGGCCGTATCATATGCGGCGGGCTGAATTCTGGCAGATTGCTGAGGCGTAAGCTCCGGGTAAGGCTGCCCTTTATTCATCGCCACTTCAACGCCACTGGTATCAATCCCTCGGCGAGCAGCTTCGGCGACAGCTTTACTTTCCCTGTTCAGGACCTGAAGACGCACTCTGGCTGTGCCTTTGTGCTTGAAATCCAAAAGTTCTGCCGCTTTTTCGGATAAATCAATAATCCTGCCCCTTTTGTAAGGACCGCGATCATTAACGCGCACCACCAGAGAACGTCCGTTTTCAAGATTGGTAACCCGCACCAGTGAGGGCAATTGCAAAGTTCTGTGCGCCGCCGTTAGCTCCATGCGATCAAAAACTTCACCGTTCGCAGTCTTGCGCCCATGAAACTGGAGGCCATACCATGAGGCTATGCCTGTCTCGACGAGGTCATAAGATTCCCTGGGATAATAGCGCTTGCCAGCAATCACATAAGGATTGCCGACCTTGAAGTAACCAACATGTTTGGAGCCGGTAAGCTGCTTGGCCACGTGAGCACCAAGCTGGGCTTCGGTACATGCTGCAAGAGCCATTAGCAAAAAGAGAGAAACAAAAATACGCATATTGTTTTTTATCTTGAGATTGCGTCCGCCAGCAAGCCGACAGATGTAGCGAAGTAGGTTGAACGGTTCCAGGTCAGGAAGACCCGGTAATTATTATATACGAGAAACACTTCTCCGCCTATACCATCGGGCGCAACCAGTGAAGCCTGCATACCCTCAACTACAGGAATTGGCGCATTATTCGGTAGACGCACTCCTATTTGCTGCCATGTCGCAAGCGGTTTTTTTGTATCCAGGCCTATCAAGGCATTGTTAAAACCGGAAGGCAGCAATACACGCCGCCCCCAGCGCTCATCAGCATCCCACCCGTTCCGGGATAAATAATTGGCGGTAGAGGCGAAAACATCCGGCATTGATGTCCAGATATCTTTGCGCCCATCTTCATTAAAATCCACGGCAAAGTTATGGAAGCTGGACGGCATGAACTGGTTTTGCCCCATAGCCCCGGCCCAGGAGCCTTTCATCTCATCCGCCCGGATATGTCCCTGGTCTATAATACGCAATGCGTTTAGTAGTTCTTTTTGAAAGAATTCCCCGCGACGCCCTTCCCATGCGAGGGTGGCAAGTGCCGGCACAACGTGAAAACCGCCAGTGTTCTGGCCATAACTGGTTTCAATACCCCATAGCGCAACAATATATTTAGGAGCGACGCCTAATTCATCTTCCACCTGCGACAATATATCCCGGTGCCGGTAAAGCATATCTCTGCCCTGCCGGATACGGCGGTCATTAATTACTCTGCGGCGGTATTCGGCAAATGTCAGTTTCTTTTCGGGCTGGCTTTTGTCGAGCTCTATCACACGCTCTAGAGGCTCAACATCGCTCAATGCCTGAGAAACTGTGTTGGCTGAAATGCCGCTGGCTAGAGCTCTCTGACGAAAACTCTCCAGCCATGTCTCAAACGACACGGCTGCATCGGCTTTGAATGGCGTAAGCGTTGTAATTAAAAGGAATACGAGCGCATAAAAAAACGGGGACCTCAAGTTAAACTCCCTGGTTAAAAATCAAATTCTACTACTAATATGGTTATAACAGGAAAACTTGATCTTTACATCTCAAGCATAAAACCGTTATTTATAAGTCCACAAATTATGCGGACGGATGGCAAAGAGCTTTCCACAGGGCATAAGCCCGCTCTTGAAAAAACATTCGGCTGCAAATATACAAGTAGAAGAAATATTATCCGGAGGAGTGGCAGAGCGGTTGAATGCACCGGTCTTGAAAACCGGCAGGGGTTCACGCCCCTCGTGAGTTCGAATCTCACCTCCTCCGCCAATAAACAAGCCCCCTTTACGGGGGCTTGTTTATTGGCTATACCTCAAAATACCGCTGAAAAATGAGTTATAGAACCATAATCTATAACTCACCGATTGTTTAATGTCATTGCTGTTAGAGTTCACTAATTCGATAATAGTTTCGTCATCCCGTTGGCGTATGGCCACTTGTAAAGTGAACAGATCAGCACAAACGGGATCCATAATGTGAGCCGCTTTGCGGCTCTCCTTTTATAGATACCCCCGGGTAAACCCGGGGGCCCTGCTTACCAGAATGGATTCCGGATGTTTAAGCAAGCCTTTGGCTTGCCTCCGGAATGACGGCACCCTTTATGGCAACAAATTAACAATTGCGAGGTGGCCGTTAGGCCGACGCAACAAGCTGGTCGCTCGCAATAACGGTTTGAGGGTCACCATTGACAAATGCGCCCTGCCCTTATGAAATGACTGACAGGAGGATGTAATGGAATTTTCACAAGCAATCAAATCCCGCTATTCATGCCGCGCTTATCTGGACAAGCCGGTTGATGAATCCGTAATCAGGTCTCTTGTCGAGACAGCTCACCGATCTCCGAGTTGGGGAAACACTCAGCCGTGGCGCATATGGGTTGCGGGCGGCGAGACTGCCGCCACCATCCGGCAGGAAAACGTGAAACTGGCGGAGGCCGAGGCTCCTACCCGCCCTGAAATTCCCATGCCCCAAAGCCTTCAGGGAGTAATGAAGAAGCGTTATACCGAAGTAGGCAAGGCTTTATTTGCCCTGATGGGTATCGGGCGTGAGGACGAGGAAAAGCGCAAGGCTCATTTTCTGAACAATTATAATGCCTTTGGCGCCCCGGCTCTCGTTTATCTTACGGCGCCGGAAGGCCAGACATCTTACACCGTCATGGATATAGGCGCGTTCGTGAACGCTTTTTGTCTTGCCGCGACCGATCAGGGCCTCGCCACCTGCATTCAGGGCGCGCTAGCGCGTTATCCTGACGTGGTACGCGAACATCTACCCATCCCCGAAGATGAGAAAATAGTTGTCGGCATTGCTCTGGGTTACGCGGACGAGGAAGCAAAGATAAACAGTTTCCGCAGCTCCCGACTGCCGCTGGATGAGATTTTAACGCTTACGGGTTTTTGACCTCAGGCATCATATTCATCAACTTCGGCCCTAGCACTACGGGACTTATACTTTCCGCGAGGCCGGTTTTATCGTTAGTAGTTACAAAAGTGGCGCAGAACGTGGCCTCTTCTCCTGCGGGCACCATTCGCTCTCCGGGCATTTTGCGCTGAAAACGCTTTACCGGAATGTCTTTGCGCATGCCGATAACGCTGTCGTAATCGCCTGTCATGCCGATGTCGCCCTGAAATGCCGTTCCATTCTCCAAAATATGAGCATCGGCTGTCGGTATGTGGGTATGAGTTCCCACAACTGCCGACACTCTACCATCCAGATGGTGCCCGAAGGCGACTTTCTCGCTGGTAGCTTCGGCGTGAAAGTCCACGATAATCGCCTGCACAGTATTCCCTAAAGGAGTTCTGGCGACGACCTCTTCCACCGTTTTAAACGGATCGCCAATGGCTTCCATGAATACCTGTCCCAAAGCGTGGACAACCATTATCTTCCTGCCGTCTGGCAATGTAGCGAGCATCGAGCCCTTGCCCGGCGTGCCTTGCGGATAATTAATCGGGCGGAGCAGCTTTGAATCCCCATCAATATAGGCGATGATCTCCCGCTGATCCCATACATGATTCCCCGCTGTGATGCAGTCTATGCCAATCTCGTAAAACTCTTTGCAAATTTTGCCGGTAATCCCGAAGCCGTGAGCAGCATTGTCGCCGCTCAGAATAATAAAATCGGGTTTCAGCTTTTCCCTGACTTCAGGCAGGTGTTTGTGAACCGCTTCGCGGCCTGAACGCCCTACTACATCTCCAATTATCAGTATCTTCATATTCTCAAATAAACTTGTATGACCGGGCCGGAGTTACTATCCAATCCATATACTCGTCATGCTCCTCTCTGGGAAGGCTGAACAAACAAGCCTGCTCTGCATAAGCAAGCCCTACAACAATAATGTCCTTCTCGGCTCGAAGCTCACGGATCGTCGTATCGTAATATCCGCCTCCATAGCCAAGCCTGCACCCTTTTTGATCAAAAGCCAGCATCGGCACTATTAAAATATCGGGCTGCACTATCTCCGTATTTTCAGAGATCTCAGGCTGCATAACCCCGTAAGCGCCTTTGACCAGCTTTGTTTCTTTATCCCATAAAGCAAATCCCAGTCTTTTTCCTGCCTTGCGGCTTACAACTGGCAGAGACACTTTAATACCAAGCTCCAGCAATTTTTCGAGGACAGGATAGGGATTGATTTCCTTGCCCTTGGGCCAGTAGGCACCGACTACCTGACCGTAGGACGGATTAATTTCTTTTAGAAAAATACTGGCAGCAGCTTCCAGATCATCTTCGCTGACCTCCAATCGGTCGCGATGCCGCAGCGCTTCCATACGTATTGTTTCCTTTGTCAGAGTCATCAGTCAGGCGGGATCGTTAAGGATGAGAGGGTGCCACATGAGCCGTGTGCTTACGAAATCCGCTCGGGGCCCTGGTAACCAGGTGGGTGCCGTTAATACCGGTTCGAGGCGGCAAAACACTTCGTTCCGGCAGGGACAGCTCCCTTGCGAATAAATATCGGCCTCTGGGATAAAACAGCAATCACGCACTCCGCAGCAAGCCCTCTTGATTAATTATATATCAGGAGTCCTGAATTCTTCCAGCTAATGTATTAATTCTATGAGCCAGGGAATCGATGGCCCTTACGATTAGCTCCTCTTCCTCAGGACTGGTAGCATCACTATTAGCCGCATGCGGGCTTGCCATAAGCTTGTCAATATAGGCTCGAAGATCGTAAATTTCATCTGCTAATACTAACGCAGTCAGAACCAGCAAATGATTTTCACTGGCAGCAGCACCTGCGCCGGAAATGTCCCTGAGCCTGTCATCAACATAGCCGCCAAGTTCACGCACCCGAGCTTCCTGGCCATCATCGCAAGCTATTCCGTAATTCCGGCCATTGATTGAAAGATTTACTTCAGCCATGTGCTTATCCTTCCCTCCACAGACGTTCGACCGTCTCACTTGCATTATCAAGCCGCAAAGCAAACTGCTCTGCGTTCTTGTCGTTAATGCCTGAATTATTTGTCCCGTTATCGTTTAGAGCGGCTTTTGCAGCGAATAATTCCTGTTGTTGTTCTTGCTTTTGGGATTCGCTTTTAAGGAACGCCTTATCAAGATTATCAATTGCTTGATTTAAACTGGTTAAAGAATTTCTGATGGCAGTAGACACCCCGATGCCCCTTTCCCTTATGGTAATACAGTTTACGCCTTGAAGTCTGGGTATTATCAATTCTGGAGACCTCAGGTCAAGCGTGAAACCTCTTTTTTTATCAAGTAAGTCACAAAATCTTTTCTGATCATAGTTGATCTTGATTTTAAGTAGGGTAAAAGTGCATTCTGCATTACCAATGTATTTATGAGAGTTTAAAGCAATGTCGTCTTCCTCGTCGCAAACTGATAATAAAGTCTCCATGCGTGAAATGGCCAATGCCATCAGGGCGCTTTCCATGGATGCTGTTGAAAAATCCGGCTCAGGACATCCGGGCATGCCGATGGGCATGGCTGATGTAGCCACGGTGCTTTTCAGCATGTTCATGAAATTTGATCCGAAAAATCCGCTTTGGCCGGACCGGGATAGATTTATTCTTTCCGGAGGACATGGCTCAATGCTGCTCTATTCACTGGCCTATCTCACAGGCTATGAGAAAATGACAATTGACGAAATCATCAATTTCCGTCAGTTGCACAGCCGCACTCCCGGCCATCCGGAAGTCGACCCGGAAGTTGGTATCGAAATTACTACCGGCCCCCTTGGACAGGGCATTTCCAGTGCAGCCGGTTTTGCTTTGGCCGAAAGAATTACAAACAAGCGCTTTGGCGACGATCTGGTCGACCACTACACATATGTGATGGCTGGCGATGGAGACATGCAGGAAGGCATCAGCCATGAGGCCTGCTCTCTGGCCGGACACCTGAAACTTGGAAAGCTGATAGTACTTTATGATGATAACAGCATCACTATCGACGGCCCCACTTCCCTTTCATT
>CAZJRT010000037.1:0-11605 GCA_964548445.1 uncultured Pseudobdellovibrionaceae bacterium | reverse complement strand
ATCCCAAAAAAACATACCGAATGGCTCGCATTGGACTTAACAAAAAAGGATTTGCTTCCTTTTTAGATACTACCCCATCTTATTTATCAGACGACCAGCTAATCGAACAAATAAGATTAACCGACGCTTTTGTTGACGCTGTATCTCATTCATTACCTCTACATGAATTGCAAAAGATTGATTTGTATTCTTTTAAAGATCAAGACGTAGCTGAAGGCTTTAAAAAGTATGGTGCACCGGTACTTGGTAACATTTGCGAAAAACCTTCAGGTCCTTAGATGTGTAAAAAGGGTTATGCGCAGGTAGCGGCCTGCATCAAAAACCGTTAATCTTCGCTTATGCGAATACGTCATCTGCCGGAAAACCTTGTAAACCGAATTGCCGCCGGAGAGGTAATCGAACGGCCATCAGCTGCCATCAAGGAACTGGTCGAAAACTCTATTGATGCCGATGCCTCTATTATCGAAATATCAGTTCGGGATGGGGGCAAGAGCGAGATTATAGTCTCAGATGACGGCTGCGGCATGAGCAGGGAAGAACTTACTGCCGCTCTTGACCGACATGCGACGTCAAAGCTTGAGGGCGAAGACTTGCTTAACATCATGCACCTGGGATTTCGTGGTGAAGCTCTGCCGTCGATCGGAGCAGTGAGCAGACTTACCATTCGCAGCCAAAGCGCCAGTGAGGATAGTTGGCAAATCACCTGTGAAGGCGGGAGCAAGAGCAAACCAGCCCCTTGCGCCCACCCGAAAGGCACGCAAATAGAGGTACGGGATCTCTTTTATGCCACGCCTGCCCGGCTTAAATTCCTGAAAAGTGAACGAGCTGAATTCAGCGCAATCAAGGATACTGTCTCCCGGCTGGCCAAGGCATTCCCCAAAAACTCCTTTCGCTTGAACCACAATGGCAACACGATCCTTGAACTCCCGGCAACCGGGGATCAGAGTTAGCGCCTGTCCGCAATAATGGGCCGGGACTTTGGCGAAAATTCAATGATGATTGACGAGCAGCACGAAGATATTCGTGTTTCAGGTTTCGCTGGCCTGCCGACGTTCAATCGGGGCAATTCCCTTCATCAATTCCTGTTTGTCAATGGTCGTCCAGTGCGCGACAAGTTGCTGGTGGGCGCACTGCGCGGAGCATATTCGGACGTAATGTCACATGACCGCTATCCTGTAGCAGCACTTTTTATCGACTTGCCGAGTGCTCAGGTTGACGTCAACGTTCATCCTGCCAAAGCGGAGGTGAGATTTCGGGATCCTTCTCTGGTGCGCAGACTTATAGTTACTTCAATAAGAAATGCCTTGATGGAGTATGGCCATAAGTCATCTACAGTAGCTACCGCTAGCGCAATAGAAAAACTTCATGCATCCAAACCGGTTTACTATGGAAGCAAAGGCAATGGAATTTCTGCTCCTGTGCAGGGCAATCTGGCCGAAGCCGTGCATCGCTACTATGCCCCGACAGGAAGCATTGAGCCTTCTGCCCGCGTCGAGACCGACAATATACCCGAGGCAATAGAAACGCCAGACTATCCGCTGGGCGCGCCGAGAACCCAGATACATGAAAACTACATAATAGCCCAAACTGAAAGTGGGATGGTGATCGTTGATCAGCATGCCGCCCATGAACGCCTTACCTACGAAAAGCTTAAATCCAACTATCTCTCCGGCAAGGTTCCCGCCCAGCTACTGCTAACTCCTGAAATCATTGAAACAGGCCGGGAAGCAGCCAATCTTTTACTGGATCATTCGGAGGTGTTTTCTAATCTGGGCCTTGAATTAGAAGCCTTTGGAACAGGCACAATAGCAGTTCGTTCAGTACCGGAAATACTTGGGACACGTATCGACATAAACAAGATGATCGAGGACCTGATTGACCATCTGGAAGAAAATGAAAACCCCAGCAGCCTGGAAGAAAAGATTAATGATATACTTTCCCGGATGGCATGCCATGGCTCCGTGAGATCAGGCAGACGGCTAAATATCGACGAAATGCATTATTTGCTGCGTGAAATGGAAAAGAATCCGATGACAGGCCAATGCAATCATGGGCGGCCAATATATATTGAACTTAAATTATCTGATATAGAAAAACTGTTTGGTAGTAAATAGATATGCCTGTACCAACACCCACCAGCGGAAACCCCGAAATGAAAACCATTTTGCATGTGTATGGGGTATTAGTAGCCGCGCTGCTACTCAGTTTTGTCCCCGACCCGGCATTTGCGATAGTCGCAACGATTTTCTTTTTAGGCGTCTGGATTGCAGCATATATTATCCGTAAAAAAGCTGAAGAAGACAGCTTGACAGAAAATCACATGATCTGGATCATTCGAACCCTCTGGATCACCTGCCTGTTCTCGGTAGTAACTATCACTGCTGGTGGTTTATATCTCTGGAGCCAGCTTGACTATTCGGCCATTCAACCCTGCAGCGAACAGGCAGCAAATTACCTTATGGCCCAGCAAAGCGGCACGGTAAACGCCACGGAGCTAATGGCATTAATGGGACCGTGCGAAGATGCTTTTCTACGGGACAATCAACCAGCTTTAATTTTATCCGCTATCATTGCCGCCCTGCCTTTGATCATTTACCTCGTTATGCGACTGACCAAGGGGCTGTCCAGAGCTGTTAAAGGCTACCGTCTGGCCAGTCCAAAATCCTGGTTCTAGCCAGAACATTCCGCTGAACACATGTGAATGCGACAACAACCTGTAGTGGACCTTTAGCCATAACTGAGACAAAATGCTGCTTCAGCAAACCGTAATTGTGTTTGCAAGACTTACGTTATGAGGAGAATTGAACTATGTCTGAACCCGCTTCTATCCGGGAACAGAAGATGGTCATGAATGTTTATGGCGCATTGCTTGCTTCGTTATTACTGAGCTTTATTCCGGAAATAAGCTTCGCTCTTGTAGCTATGCTATTCTTTTTTGGCGTTTTGGTTATCGCCACCATTATCAGGTCCGATGCTCATCCCGACAGCCTTACTGTTAATCATATGACATGGATAATCAGAACTATCTGGCTGGCCTGTCTGTTTTCGGTAGCGACAATTCCTGCAGGCGGAGTGTATTTATGGACTCACCTGGACTTTTCTGAAATTGAGAGCTGCTCCCTCAAGGCCAGTAACTATATAAACTCTCAAAATCAGAATCTCAGTCCTTTAGAGCTCTGGTCTTTTCTCGATCCTTGTGCTGGTCCGTTCCTGAAGCACAATTGGGAACTAATAGTAGCAGCAGGGTTTATTACCCTTTTGCCAATCACCGTCTTCCTTACGATACGACTTGCCAAAGGCATATCGAGAGCGGCAAAGGGATTCCAGCTGGCAAATGCCGAATCGCTGATTTAACTTTTCCGTCTTAAAGTAGGAAAAGCAATAACGTCACGGATATTGGCGGAGCCTGTAAGCAGCATGACCAAACGGTCTATGCCCATGCCCCAACCGCCACATGGCGGCAGACCATATTCCAGTGAAGTAATGTAATCCTCATCCAGCATCTGGGCTTCTTCGTCTCCCGCTTCACGAGCAGCTACCTGTGCATGAAAACGCTCACGCTGCACTTCCGGTTCGTTTAACTCAGTGAAGGCATTGGCTATTTCCCAGGTATTAATGAAAGTTTCAAACCTCTCGACCAGGCGCGGATTGTCGCGGTGGGTTTTGGCCAGCGGCGACGTCTCAAGCGGGTGGTCGGTGACATGGGTCGGCTGAATCAGCTTTTCCTCGACCTTTTCTTCGAAGACCGTGGCCAGAACCGTACCCCAGCCAGCATTCTTTTCTACATACACACCGAGCTTGTCCGCAGCGGCCCGGGCTTCGGCATCATCTTCGATTTTCATGAAATCAACACCGGTTTCCTCTTCAACTAGCAAGGCCATTGATTTACGCGGCCAGGGCTTTGCAAAGTTGATCTTGTAATCGCCATAATCAACTTCCGTGCTGCCGCACACTTCAAGCGCCAGAGAAGAAACCAGATCCTCAACCAGATCCATCATGTCATGGTAATCAGTATAGGCGTGATAGCCTTCAATCGTGGTGAACTCCGGATTATGGCGCGGCGAGATTCCTTCGTTACGGAACAGGCGGCCAATTTCAAAAACTACATCCGCAAAACCACCAACCAGCAGCCTTTTGAGATAAAGCTCAGGCGCTACTCTCAGGTAAAAATCGCTGTCCAGCGCATTGTGATGAGTCACAAAAGGCTTGGCCGAAGCTCCTCCCATAATCGGATGCAATATCGGAGTTTCAACCTCAAGCGCCCCTCGATCTTCCATATAGCGGCGTATAAAAGAAATAATTTTTGAACGCTTGCGCAGAGTATGGCGACTGTCCTCGTTCATTATCAGGTCAAGATAACGCTGGCGATAGCGCTGCTCGATATCTGACAGACCATGATATTTCTCAGGCAATGGCAGCAATGACTTGGTCAGAATTGCAATTTCGGCTGTTTTGACTGAAAGCTCGCCACGCGGAGTCCTGCGGATAGTGCCTTTGGCGCCAATGATGTCGCCGATATCCAGAAACTTGAGCTTGGCCAGTTCTTCCTCTGACATATAATCCTTGTGACAAAAAACCTGAATTTTGCCGGATGGGTCGAGGAGATCTATAAACATTCCGTTGTTTCGAACAGCCATTACTCTGCCGGCGACTGCGACCTTGTCCTCGGTCTCGGACCCATTTTCCAGCTCCTCATACTTATCCTGCAGAGGCTGCGCCATATGCGTGCGCGCAAATGTATAAGGATAAGGCTCGAGCCCGGCTTCCCTCATAGCGTCGAGTTTTAGTCTTTTAGCCTGTCTTGGATCTGATGCTGCATCGTTCATATTCTTGTTTCCCAGTTTATATTTTTGTCATCGCGAGCGATCGACAGGAGCGCGGCGATCAAGTAGCTGAACTTCTGGATTGTTTCTTCCCCTGCGGCTCCGCGCAATGACGAAGGAATTCAGCCGTCGTATTTATTATCAGGAAGACAGGCGAAGGCCAAGTGTTCAATGAATGATGCTTGGCGGCACTGCTCCTTCCTGCTAAAAAGAAATAATGAAAAACATGTCCAGTCAGTCCGGTAATGCCTTATGGTTCATTTTGATCGCCATCGTCCTTCTGGGGGCGCTGACAATGACATTATCCCGTGGCGGCGGCACTTCTGATCAGACAGGTGATTTCGAGCAACGCAGTGTCAAGGTAAGCAAGATACTGCGATACGCCAAGAGCCTGGAAGAAAACGTTAAAAAGCTCCAGATGCTAAACGGGTGCAGCGAAACGGACATAAACTTTTATGATGCAAACGCTGCAGCCTCTGCGGGCTATCAAAGAACCCCGGATACTCCAGATGAGTGTAAGGTCTTTCATGCCAAGGGCGGCGGTCTCGCCTGGCAGGCTCCTCCTTCCGGCGTTAATGATGGAAGCACGTGGATTATCAACGGCAATACCAGAATTTGCGATCTGCATTCTGACCGTTCAGAAGTGGTCATGATTCTAAAAAACATGGACCAGAAAATATGCGAATTACTTAACCGCCAGATTCTGTCTGACACTGTAGGTACTGATGCTGATGGTAGCGCAGATACAGCTCTATACGTACCGCCTGACCTGGAAGCAGATCCTGTAACGGCAGAGCTCTGCACTACTCAAACCAGTGGGCGGCCATCAGGATGTGTTATCGACGGAGGTGGAGAATACGTATTTTACCATGTATTGATACCAAGATAATAATCACGGATAAAAGCCATGCAATCAGACAGCGCCAAAAGCAAGCTGGGAGAAGCCCTGAGTTCACAAAACCTGGGCGATTTCTGGGATCAGGTTACCGAAGTCTGGACACATGGACTTCTTGGCATTGATATCGGCCAGATTATTATTGCTCTAGTCATCTTTGCTGTTTTTCTTCTAATCAGGGGACTATTCAGTAAATATATTCTGCACAGGATGCATTTATGGGCCTCGCGAACAGATACCCGAGTAGATGACAAGATAATCGACGCCCTTATACCGCCCATCCGCTTTATTCCTGTAGTACTTGGTTTCTTCTTTGCCAGCCAGTATCTCGGGTTTGATGAAAATCTTACAATTTTATTTGGCCGAATTTTACGGTCATTGATAGCTTTCACAATTTTCTGGGGCCTGTTCCGCATAATGGAGCCCCTCAGTCACGTATCGCGTCAACTGGATAAAATCCTTACTCCTCTGATGGTCCATTGGATCTTCCGGGTTATGCGAGTAGTCGTCGTTTTGGTAGCCGGTGCAGTCATACTGGAGATCTGGGGCATAGCAGTCGCCCCTTTACTGGCTGGTTTTGGTCTGTTTGGTGCAGCCGTAGCTCTGGGAGCACAGGATCTGTTTAAGAACTTGATTGGCGGCATGACGGTTATAGCCGAAAAGCGTTTCCAGCCGGGTGAGTGGATCAAGGTAGAAGGCGTCGTCGAAGGTACCGTCGAAGACATTGGCTTCCGTTCCACAAAAGTCCGCCGCTTTGACAAAGCCCCGGTACACGTACCTAATTCCCAGCTATCAGACGCTGCCGTCACCAACTTTACCCGCATGACGCACCGCCGCATTTACTGGAAGCTGGGCGTTGTATACGGCACTACAGTGGATCAGCTTAAAATTATCCGTGATGGCATTATGGATTTTATTGCCGGTAACGAAGAATTCGAAAGTCCGGAAAACGTTTCCACCTTTGTGCGCATTGACAGTTTTAACAATTCATCCATAGACATCATGGTTTATTGCTTCACGAAAACCACTGTATGGGGTGAATGGCTGGCGGTTAAAGAAAAACTCGCCTTTGCTATAAAAGAAATCGTAGAGAAGAAAGCAGGAACCTCGTTTGCCTTTCCTTCCACCTCCGTTTATGTGGAACAATGGCCTGAAGATCAGGCGGAGAGATTCCTGCCGCCGGAATAACTTCCATTATTCTCCTAAGGAGACGATGGTCCGTCCAGAGTCACACCTGTTCCTACCGCCGTGGCTCTGGCATCACCGCCAACTGTCGCATTATTTAGATCAACGGTTGATTTAACTCCGACATTTTCCAAACGAGTATCGACTCTCATATCAGCACCGTCAGTGCCACTGGCATTAACGTTTATGCCATATGCACCAGAATCTATATTGCCGCCGACAGTGGCATCATAAACATCCACCAGAGACTTAATGCCTGTTTCCTTAATGCGGACTTTGCTGTCCAGTCCGTCCAACTCTTCGAACTGCTCCGATATCCCGAAAGCCGCTGCTTCAGCATCTCCGCCAACAAAGGTGCTGTTAATATCCACCAGTGCCTTAACACCGACATTCTGCATCTGCTCGTCAGTTTTAATAGGGCCGATATTGGCACCCGAACTTACGACGCCCACTGCTTCCGCCGAGGCATCACCACTGACATTGGCCTTATACATATCCGTAGTAGCCCGAACGCCAACATTCTCCGTTCTGGTTTTAATAAAGTTTGTAAGGTCAGGGCATGGATCACAAGCTTGTGCTGTTGTTGCACCAATAGCCACGGCTGAAAATACGGCAGCCAGACTACTCAATATCTTTTTCTTGTTCATAAACTTCCTCCTATTATCGAATTTGAACTTCAGAAAGTCTCCTTCAATGATTCCTACCTGACCGGCGCAGGTTTCTTTTGCTTGCCTAATAACGCCGGATCAAAAGTCTTTTTACCAATGCATTCATCACAGACATAACGATCCTCCTGAACGAAGGGGGCAAGCGTTTCATAAACCGCCTTTGCCATACCGGCACGAACAAGATCGGAAAGGCTAGGCGTGCTACCGCCTCTGAATCCAACCAGGAAGACATCATCGTCTAGTCCTAAAACCCCAAAATCATTATAGCTTGGCCCGCCTTCAACAGATTTGAAGGAAACCGAACTGGAATTGGCCCACAAGTTATCCCCTGTCTCAAGGTCCACGGACTTTATATCTACGGAAAGTTTGCCACGACTGGCTTCAAGAGATATGGCCACAGGCCCGATGCCTGCCTTGGCGGCATTGGAAACCACAGCGAACTCAAGTCCTGTTATCGCTCCAAACAGGCCGATTGTGACAGGGTTCATTTTCTGGGTAAAAACAGACTTGATAACTCCGCTTCCCATCCCCTGACGCTCGGTAAGCGATGTCCTGAAATTATGATCACGAGAACCAAGTCTGAAGCCAGCTTCCGTAAGAAGTGTTTCCAGCATGATGTGCGGGTTACGGGGCAGGAAGAACCCAAAATCATCAGAGAGCTTGCCACTGTCTTCAGTCATTTCAGTGACCACAAAGCGATCATCAGGAAATCTTTGATTAAATGAATGAGCCAGACAGGTCAAAGCTGCTTTGTGCGGGACCATAGGGCTGGTCATTTTTGTACCTGCCAGCATTTCGGCTTCTATTTGGGGAGCGAGATCAGGATTTATCGCGCATCCATTGATAAAGGGAGTAGCCAGGAACAAGGGAACTGATACAGCCGCCGCTTTCATAAAAGCATTTTTTAATTTCATTTGCCTGCCCTTTTATTTGACTGGCGAAAAATCGCGCATTCGCGATTTGCCAGCGTTGTTAACATTACCGGGATCACTGGACGGTATACTGTTACCTTCAGAATCAGAATTCTCTTCAATGTTGTTAATCTCTGCGCCGACAGAACTGTTGTTGAACTCGTTAATTGCCTGACAATTCGCATCGCCATTACAGCCCGAAAAATCCGTTATCGTTCCGACGGCAACTGCATTGCCCGAACCTGGGGCATTAAATGAATTGTAAGTGTCGATATTAGTCACTGGTTCATCGTCAATCAGACCTTTAACCAGCTTGCCCTCAAGCCATATCAGATGATCATTCTCAATCTGCCTGGTGCTGACACCATAATTAATGGACTGATCAGGATTGCGGTCGCCGGCAACTGCCGGGGATGCACTAAGTGCGAATATCGCCGCCAGGCCGACGGCTGTCAAATTGCTCATTTTCATAACTGTCCGCTCCTTTTTGATTACGGGGAGAGCGTTCTGGAATAGTGCTCAAGACACCCATCCGGGTTCGTGCTCCACCATAGTTTTTCCAATCGGTCATTCTCGAAACATATGTTTTCCTGATTATCCGGCACAGCATCAGCTTTCGGGATTTCAGGTCCCTCAGGCACAACTGGCACCTTAGGCTCGGTCTCTATCGGTTCCGGCATAACGATGTCCTGACCGGGACTTTCACATCCGGCCGGAATACCATCTATTTTCCCGATATCTTCCATATATTGTAAGAACTCGCAGGATCGGTCGTAACCAAGGGACAGGGCTTTCTCAAAACCCTCTCTTGCCTTTTCGTAATCAGCCTCAGCGCCCAAACCATGCAGATAGCTCAACGCTTCATTAAAGACTGCTTGGGCATTTTCTCCTTTGCTAATCTCCACAGCCAGATGATTAATGGCAAAAGCTGCGGTATCATTTTCTGGCAGGCCATATTCCCCATTGTAAAGACCGTGCGCGAAATCTTTGACAGCTTGCGCTCTTACAATCTCGTTTGAACTTTCCATACGAGAAAGAACATCTTCAAGGACAGGGGAAGTCTGCTCGGGTACAAACTGCTGAATAGCAGTCTGTAAATTGTTTTCAGTAAGATCTTCCCATTTTTCAAAAACAGGAGTTTCCTTCATATCTTCTGTATCTTCAGCAGCTGCCTCATTAAAATCTTCGCTAACATTAGCGCTATCCTCTTGTTGCCCTTCTATTACCGGTTCCGCAGACGGTTCTGCCGGGATTGTCTTCAGCTCCGGTTCAGCATTTTTTTCAATACCTGTTGTTTCTATTACTGAAGATTCTTCCGGTGTTTCTGTTGGTGCCTCGGCAGCAGGTGCATCAACAGGAGCGGGAGCATCTTCAGCCGTTGGCGAAGATGGCGTTATTTCATCTCTGATATCAGGACTAACAGGAGACTCTTTTTCAACAGTTTCCAGGCCGGTGTCCGGTGAAGACGGTTCCATATTCATATTTTCAATAACCGGAGCTCCGTTCGAGGAGCCGACAGCAAAAAAGTTTTTGATACTCTCGGCTGTTTCGCTATGCCATGCATCTGCAAGAATATGCTCAAGGCCGGGTGTTAGAAACGCAAGTGCGCCGCCAAAAAACCCGGAGGTAGCCATGCCTTTTAGAAGAGCTTTTCTATGATCCTTAGACCAAAGCTTTTTGTCTTTATCACGGGAATATTCAAAAGTGGTGATTGCAAAGCTGGTTAGGGCGGCACCTCCGGCAGCAATTGCCACACCATATGCCGCTGATATCCCCAATGCACCGGCGCCCATAACCACTCCGGCCTTGATGAGCCTTCCCGCAACTGCTGAAGCTGCGACTTTTGCAGCAAAATTAAATTTACTACGCAAGGACATCTTTAATCCTTTGTTACTGTCTGCTATTGGCAATGAAAAACAGTTAAAGATTTGAGAAGTTCCTTGAGCAAAACTTTACGAAGTTACAAACAAACAAAAACGGGGGCAAGAACCCCCCTTAAGTTACTATTATGCCGTACAATTTTTAGCGGATCTTTATTCGCCCTGATTTTGGCGACGCGCCTCGTCAAGATAGCGGCTCGCTGTTGTACGCCCACCCTTTGGGCCTCCAATCTTGCCGCCTTTGGCTCCGGCTTTGCGCGCACGTTCGCGATCATTGGCAAAGTTACCGGGGTTGTCTTTAGTATAAGGGTTAATCATCTTCTTCTCCTCTCGATGATGGATTACTTATTTTCTCCCTGATTGGATTTTCTGGCTTCCTCCAGATATCTTTTGGATGTGGTTTCTCCGCCTTTCTTGCCAGCTTTCCTGGCTCGCTCACGATTGTTAGCAAAGTTGCCAGGATTTTCCTTGGAATACGGGTTAGTCATTACTTTCCTCCTGATGGTTTCAAAAAATACAGGTAACCTCCTGCTGAATTCTTAAAGCTGTTTGTCATGAACCAGTGCTCGCATCTTTCCCGGATCAAAGAATTGAACACACCAAGCTTTCAAACGGCTATTAGTTCCACCCGAAAGGCGGGCGAAAATCGTGTAGATCAGAGCGCTTTAGGGTTATCCATATGAAATTGCATATTAATAACAAACTGCTTAAACGAATTTTTTAGCCTGATGAATAGCGGATACATTACAGCTGTCGTCCGTTGATAGACATGGCATAGCTGGTAAGGGAAAGATATTTACTAATAAACAGAGCTTATTGACCGGAGGATAAACATTGGCGACCGCCTTTCAATTGTCCAGAAATGACCTGACCTCCTGGACCGCTTCACCGAGACCAACCCTTTGCACCGGGGCTCCTTCCGGAAAAGCACCAAGCAGCCGGGTCGGCAACATTGAGTCGAGCATCACAAAAACCCCTCTATCGCTACCGCTACGGATCAAGCGGCCAAAAGCCTGTCTTAGTTTAAGGCGGGTCAGCATTTCATCGTAACGCCTGCCTCCGAAACGCTCGCGCCTTGCCTTGTGCAATATAGTAGGCCGCGGCCACGGCACCCGGTCATAAACAAGAAGCCGCATACTTTCACCGGGAACATCAATACCATCACGAACAGCATCGGTCCCCAGAAGACAGGCATGCATATCTTCCCGAAAAATGTCTACCAGCGTGCCTGTATTTATTCCGT
>CAZJRT010000036.1:0-11811 GCA_964548445.1 uncultured Pseudobdellovibrionaceae bacterium | reverse complement strand
CCATTGGCTTTCTGGCCGGTGGATTTTTTATATGGGTAAAAGCTCTCCCTGTCCGCATGGAAAGACGCCGCCAGAAAAAAAAGATAATCCATCTCGAGGAAAATCTCGCTTCCGTCGAAAAACACCATAAACCAGATATCCCTGAAAGGCAGGCCTTGCTACCATGAGCAACCAGATTTTTTGCGCTATCGATACTCCGGACGTCAACATCGCAAAGTCATTAATCGGCTCTATATGGCCAGTGGTCAGCGGAATAAAGTTAGGGCTTGAATTTTTTAATGCCAATGGACCTTCAGGCGTTGAAATCGTGCTGGAAAACTACCCGGATGCCCAACTGTTTCTTGATCTTAAATACCATGATATTCCCAATACAGTAGCAGGAGCGATACATGCCGCTTCTTATCGTTTGAAGCCAGCTTATATAAATTTGCATGCTTCGGGCGGGCTGGACATGATGAGAGCAGCAAAAGATGCTTGTGCTGGAAACACCAGAATTCTCGCCGTTACTGTACTTACAAGCCTTGATGACACCGGGCTTGCACAAGTGGGGCAACATACTCCTGCCGAAGATCAGGTGAGAAGGCTTGCCGCCCTGGCAGCTGAAGCAGGCATGGATGGCGTTGTTTGTTCTGCCCGCGAGATAGAGGTCCTGCGCAAAGATCTGGGCGATGACTTCGTGCTTATGGTGCCTGGAATACGCCCCAGCGGTTCAGATGCAGGAGATCAAAAGCGCATTATGACCCCTGAAGAAGCCATACGCAAAGGTGCCTCGCATCTGGTAATCGGAAGGCCGATCACTGCGGCTTCTGATCCTGCCGAAGCGGCCCGCCAGATCCTCAAGGAAATAGGTTAATAATTCATGGTCTCGGTAAAAATATGCGGCATTAACGATCCTGCCGCGCTGAAAGCTGCAGTTAAAGCCGGAGCTAATTATATCGGCCTGGTTTTTTATCCGTCCTCGCCTCGCTACGTGGACATTAGTATGGCACAGGCCTTATCCGGCCTTACCCCTGACAATGTTGGAGTTATAGGCGTTTTCGTTAACCCCTCAGATGAAGAAGTGCTTACTGCTTCAAAAGGGGCTTATCTTGATTACATACAGCTCCACGGCGATGAAACGCCGGAGAGAATTGCCGAAATAAAACAGTTAACCAGCCTGCCAGTAATCAAAGCTTTCCGTGTTGCACAGGAGCAGGATTTATCTTCTTTGAGCAAATATGAGAAAGTTGCAGACTGGTTGCTGTTTGATGCCAGAATCTCTTCCGGAGAATATGGCGGTACCGGACACAGCTTCGATTGGGGCTTGCTTGCAGAAAAAGAAATGCACCTGCCATGGATACTTTCAGGAGGCATTAACCTTGATAATGTATCGGAAGCACTGGAACAACTGACCCCCGACATCATCGATCTTTCGAGCGGTGTTGAAAGTTCTCCCGGCAAAAAAGACCCTGAAAAAATAAAAGCCTTTTTTGACAAACTGAAAGCTTCGGGCAAATTCCGTCCCGCTTACCTTCAGAAGATATAGCCGTTTCTTATTCAAATTCCGTATTATAAGTCTCATTGATTTCAGAAATAAGAGCACCATTTTCATCATATATCAGGTGACTTCGGTGTATTTCTACTTCACCTGAAAGAGCGTTCTCTTCCACAGTAAAGCCTTCCTGATTTCTCGAAAAACCGTCCGGCTCCTGCCTTTGCGGGGCCTGGAACACAATAACCGGAGATCCTTCAGGTATTGGCAGGACACAAGACGCCGGCAGAGTTATTTCGTTTGAACCGGATGCATCGAGCAGCCCGGATAACCTGATTACTCCAGACCTCATTATTCCGAAATCACCCGATGGCAACAGAGTTCTAAGTTCATTGCCAAGCATACCGCTTTGGCTAGTACCTAGTGAATGAATGTTTATCTCGGTACCGAGATTTGGCCTGAACCAGGTAATAATGTACTCCGTCACATTGAGCGGATCACTATCGTCCTTGCAAAAACCTGAATCGAGAAAATCTGCCGCCTCACTATTTTCGGGCGGGATACCAAGGACTGTAAGACGTCCATTCCCAAGCGTTCTGTTACTCCAGGCTGCCGATCTGCTCACAGCATTCAGGCTTTGGGTTGCATATTGCACAAACGACAATGAATATTGTCTGATCAGGGCTTTTGATCTATCCCTGCTGCTAAATTGAGTTTCATCAGATTTGGGCAAACAACCGGAAACAAGCATTACCATTAACAGACAAATCGGCAAAAGCCATGCTGTCAGTGGTTTATTCTTGTGGTTTTCTAATATCCTCATCATTATATTTTATCCTATACCCGACCTATAAATCTTTGCTTAATGACCAAAGGTTTTTTTAATTAGCATGAATCACCATAACAGAGGGTGTGAGTACTTATGAGCCAAATTCCCAATACTTATTCCGCAGGGCCTGATGAAAAGGGCCATTTTGGCCCTTATGGCGGACGGTATGTTGCCGAAACATTAATGCCTCTTATTCTTAATGTAGAAAAGGCCTGGAACGAAGCTAAAGAAGATCCTGCTTTCTGGCAGGAATTTGAAGGCCTCTCACGTGATTATATTGGCCGCCCAAGCCCTCTTTATTATGCAGAATCCGCTACAAGGCATTTTGGCGGTGCGAAAATCTATCTTAAACGCGACGAGCTTAATCACACCGGCGCCCATAAGATCAATCACTGTCTTGGCCAGATATTACTGGCAAAACGCATGGGCAAAACCCGTATTATCGCCGAGACCGGGGCGGGGCAACACGGCGTTGCCACTGCCACAGTTTGCGCTCTGTTCGATATTCCCTGCACCGTGTTTATGGGCGCAACCGATATTGAGCGCCAAAAACCAAACGTTTTTCGCATGAAGCTCCTGGGCGCTGAAGTTCGTCCGGTAACCTCGGGCGCGGGCACATTGAAAGATGCAATGAACGAAGCCCTGCGCGACTGGGTCGCCAATGTAGAGGATACTTATTATCTTATCGGTACAGTCGCCGGACCACATCCCTATCCTGCCATGGTTCGTGAATTCCAGTCTGTAATTGGCCACGAAGCCAAAGAACAGCTAATGAAAAAAGAAGGAAGACTGCCGGATTCCCTAGTAGCCTGCATTGGCGGAGGCTCAAACGCAATGGGGCTTTTTCATCCTTTCCTCGATGATCCCAGTGTTAAAATGTATGGCGTTGAAGCAGCCGGTTACGGAATAGCAACTGGCCAGCATGCTGCCAGCCTTAATGGCGGCAAAGCAGGTGTGCTGCACGGAATGCAAAGCTATTTTCTTCAGACAGAAGACGGACAGATCAAAGAGGCCCATTCCATTTCAGCCGGACTGGATTACCCTGGCATCGGACCAGAGCATGCATGGTTATTCGATAATAAACGGGTTGAATATGTTTCAGTTACCGATGATGAATCCCTCGAAGCATTCAAGCTGTGTTCCAAACTGGAAGGCATAATACCGGCACTTGAGCCGGCACACGCTTTTGCGCATGTAATGAAGCTTGCTCCGGAACTGCCTTCTGATCACATCATCGTCATGAATATGTGCGGCAGAGGGGATAAAGATATTTACACTGTTGCGGAAAAATTCGGCATGGAGATTTGAGTAAATGACAAACCGTATAGATATTCGATTCCGCAAACTGAAAGAACAAGGACGGACCGGCCTCGTTACTTTTGTTACTGCTGGCGATCCCGATCACGAAACCAGTATTGATCTGGTAAAATTACTGCCTGAAGCAGGTGCCGATATCATTGAGCTTGGCATGCCGTTTTCCGATCCGATGGCTGATGGCCCTGCGATTCAGGCCGCAAGCATTCGTGCGCTTGAAAATGGAGCAAACATGAACCGGACGCTGGAGATCGTTCGCGATTTTCGTAAGCATGATGGCCAAACCCCTATCGTGCTTATGGGTTACTTAAATCCGGTAATGGCTTTTGGTGAAGAGCGTTTTATGAAAGAAGCCGCACAGGCGGGTGTCGATGGTTTAATCATTGTAGATCTCCCCCCGGAAGAAGATGAAGATCTCCGCACACATGCCTCTGGCAAAGGTTTGCATATGATACGCCTTGTTACTCCAACCACCGACGAAGCCCGATTACCTGTGGTCATTAAAGATGCGGGAGGTTTCCTGTATTTCGTATCGATCACAGGCGTAACAGGCACAGCTTCAGCGAGCTCTGAATCGGTGACTGACCACCTTGAAAGGGTACGTAAATATACTGATTTGCCAGTTGCAGTTGGTTTTGGTATAACAACGCCTCAAGATGCTGCCGAAATAGGCAAAACAGCTGATGCTGTAGTAGTTGGATCAGCAATTGTAAAAACAATAGCTGCCAGCGAAAGCAGAGCAGATGTTAAGCAAAAATTAGTCCAGCAGGTTAATGAACTGCGAGCAGCACTTGAGAGATAACAGCTTAGGTTTGCGGTAAGGAGTATAGAAATGAACTGGATAAGCAATATTATCCGTCCAAAGATCCGCTCTTTCGTTCAGCAGAAAGAAGTCCCGGACAATCTGTGGCAAAAATGTCAGTTGTGCGAGGGCATGCTCTTCCATCGCGACCTCGAAAAGAATCTTAATGTCTGTTATCACTGCGGGCATCATCTAAAAATAGATATAATGCGCCGCCTTCATTTACTGTTTGATGACGGCCATTTTGATGACATTCCCCTTCCATCAGTTCCTCAGGACCCTTTGAAGTTCAAGGACCGCAAGCGATATTCTGATCGCATCAGAGAGTCTCAGGCAAAAAATTCCCGTGAAGAAGCAATTACCATTGCCAAAGGCACAATCAACGGTCAAAAAGTAGTGATCGCCGGATTTGACTTCACTTTCATGGGAGGATCAATGGGTAGCGCTGTAGGCGAGGCGATAGTTGCTGCGGCTGAAACTGCCGTCAGAGAAAAAGCCGCCTTGATTGCAATACCTGCGTCAGGCGGCGCACGCATGCAGGAAGGTATGGTGTCTTTGATTCAGATGCCTCGTACAGTCATCGCCGTCGATATGGTAAAGAGCGAGGGACTTCCTTATATTGTACTACTGACTGATCCGACGACAGGCGGGGTTAGCGCGTCTTTTGCCATGATCGGCGACATTCATATAGCCGAGCCCGGTGCCATGATTGGCTTTGCCGGAAAACGTGTAATCGAGGAGACTATCCGGGAAAAGCTTCCCGAAGGCTTCCAGACAGCCGAATACCTGCTGGAGCATGGAATGGTCGATATGGTAGTTACCCGCAAGGATCTGCCGGCCACCATTGGCAAACTGCTGGATCTTTTAATGTCAAAAAACCGGAGCGAAGGCACCGGAAGCCGCCGTAGCAACAAGAATTCCGGTCAAAATTCTTCTTCTCGCAAGCACTCTCCCAAAGGCAGGGATCTAAGTTCCGTTGCAAAAACAGCTGGCTCGGTTGCTTCTCTGGAAAAAGAGAAAAACAAGCGCAAAGCTTCTTCTTCGCCTGCAAATAGCAACAGGACTAACGAGACCCGTAAGGCTGCGGCCAGTTCCGGATAAAGACAGAAACCTTACCTGTATGCATCAGGCTGATCTCCATCATCCCAGGCAATCCCTGGAAGAAAAACTGCAGCACCTGTATAGGCTGAACCGCGATAAAACGGTTGATCTCGGATTTCGAAAACCCTTCATTAATCTATTGGAAGCATTCGGAAACCCTCACCTGAAACTACCACCCACCATCCATATAGCCGGAACTAACGGCAAAGGATCAGTGCTGGCAACCATTCGCTCTATTCTTGAAGCTGACGGCAAGCGCGTACATGCCTATACCTCCCCTCACCTGCAACGCTTTAACGAAAGAATCTATCTGACTGGACAGGAAATAGATGATCAGGCGCTGGAAGATCTGGTTGATGAAGCACTAAGGCTTAACGCCGGTGGTACCGTTACCTTTTTTGAAATCGCTACCGCTCTTTCCATGGCGGCTTTCAGCCGGACGCAAGCTGACGTGCTTTTGCTGGAAACCGGACTTGGCGGCAGACTGGATTGCACTAATGTAGTCGAAAAACCTTTAGTCTCTGTAATTACTACAATCTCATATGACCATACGGAGTTTCTTGGTAATACCATTGAACAAATCGCCAGCGAAAAAGCGGGAATAATCAAACAAGGTATCCCTGTAGTTCTCGGCCCACAGGCTATAGAGCAAGAAAAAATAACCAATACCGTCGCCCGAAAAGCCCATGAATCATGCTCTTCCTTATTCACGGCAGGAAAAGAATGGAGCTGCGAAGCTTTGGATCAGAAAATGATTTACAATTTTCCGGGCAAAGAACTGGTAGTGCCTTTACCAAACCTTGAGGGATCATATCAGATCGGGAATGCAGGTACTGCACTGATGGCCCTGCAAGTAAGCGGGCTGCTTCCAACGAATACCGAAAAAATTTCAACCGCGCTAAGAAACATACACTGGCCGGGAAGGCTTCAACTTCTTGATAAAGGCCCATTATCGAGCATTATTCCGCAAGGGTGGGATGTATATGTCGACGGCGGTCATAACGATAGCGCGGGAATAGCTCTGGCTGAACAAACAAGAAAATGGAAATCTTCTGATAACCGGCCCGTTCATGTGATTTTGGGTATGCTGCGCAAGAAGGACCCCTCCCTGTTTCTTGAAGCGCTATTGCAAAATGTAGACACGGCCTGGGCGGTAAGTATCCCGTGCGCAAAGGATGAATCCTGGACACCGGCAGAACTGGAAAGAATAATGGCAAATATAAAAACGCCCGTTAGATCCCTTGAAGGGCAAAACGTAGAGGAATGGCTAACAAGGTTTTTTAATGCTCACAAAGATCCCGGACGCCTTCTGATTTGCGGCTCCATATATCTTGCCGGCGATGTATTACAGGGCTATCTTTCTTGAAAAATTCATAACTAAGACAAAATCTGCAACAATAGGATCAGAAAATTGCCAAAAAGCCTATATACTCCTGAAAGGGAAGGATAATTGCATAGCCCGAAGGATATACTTGAATGACTCATAAGATTATACTCGTTGATGATGACAGAAATATTTTGACCTCTGTGTCCATGGCTCTTGAGTCGGAAGGATATGAAGTCGAAACATATAATGACGGAGAAGAAGGTCTGGCCGGTATCATGGGAAACAATCCCGACCTGGTGGTCCTCGATATCAAGATGCCACGCATGGACGGCATGGAGGTCCTGACAAAACTTCGCGAAAAGTCTGCTGTTCCCGCAATCTTCCTGACATCTAAAGATGATGAGATCGACGAAGTTATCGGCCTTCGTATGGGGGCGGATGACTATATAACCAAGCCTTTTTCCCAAAGACTATTGATAGAGAGAATCCGCACTCTATTGCGGCGGGAATCTTTGCGCAACAAACCTGCCGAACCGGAGAGCACCGAGAAGGTTTTGCGCGGAAATCTTGAGCTTGATGATGCGCGGCATTTATGCACCTGGAAAAAGAAACCTGTTAATTTGACCGTAACAGAGTATCTTCTGGTAAAATCTCTTGCACAACGTCCCGGACATGTAAAGAACCGTGATCAGTTGATTGATATGGCTTATGGTGAGAATATTTACGTAGATGACAGAACAATCGATTCCCATATCAAACGAGTCAGAAAGAAATTCAAAGCGGTCGATCAGGACTTCAATCAGATCGAAACCCTTTATGGTGTCGGGTATCGTTACAAGGATATCTAGACTGTTCGGGAAAAAACAGGAAGCAGACTTACCGGCTTCCCTTCAGAAGAGATGGACACGCACTTCGCGCTCTCCTGTAGGGTTGGCACCCAGGATTCTTGGTGTAAATATCATCCCGATTTTGATTTTAGGCTTTAGTATACTCTACCTTGGCCAGTACAAGGACAGTCTGGTTCAGGCAGAACTTGAAACCTTGAAAGCCCAGGCCCAGCTTTTCGCCGGAGCCATCGCTGAAGGAGCGGTAAGACCGGGCATCACAGCAGAAGCCATGATCTTTCAGAACCCGACTGAAACCGAAACCCTCATGCCTGAACTTTCAAGGCGGATGGTAAGACGTCTGTCCGAGACCACGCAGGCGCGTACTCGCCTGTTTGATTCGAATGGAGTATTAATCGGGGACTCTCATCAGCTAATGGGGCCTGGCGGTGTTGTCCAGATCATCCCTCTGGATGCTCCTCAAACTGGCTTTGGTATCGGACAATTTACAAGAAGCATAACCCGGATTTTTTCAGCCCTTCTGCCTCAGAACATCAGCCTGCCTCTCCTTCCCCAGAACCGCACAGGAAGAGTACAATCCTTCCCCGATGCCCGGGCAGCAATGGAAGGAAATATCAATGCCTCCGCCTGGCGCACCCCGGATGGATCAATTATTCTTTCAGCTGCCGCGCCCGTGCAAAAAATCAAGCAGGTGCTTGGCGTAGTTCTGCTTACACGTGACGGCTCAAAAATCGAAGAAGCCATTGCCGGTGTACGTATGGATATCCTGAAAGTATTTTTTGGCACCCTGAGCATCACTGTACTTCTTTCTCTATACCTTTCCAGCGTTATAGGAAGACCACTTAAGAAACTGGCTATCTCGGCGGAATCCGTTCGGTTAGGAAAAGGACGAGGCATGCAGATCCCCGACCTTAGTGAGCGCCGCGACGAAATAGGAGAGCTTTCACTCTCCTTGCGGGAAATGACTGCTGCCCTGTGGAGCCGAATGGATACAATCGAGCGCTTTGCTGCCGATGTCGCACATGAAATCAAGAACCCTCTTACCTCACTCCGCAGCGCTGTCGAAACAGCTTCCCGCATTCAGGACAAGGATAAGCGGGACAAGCTGATGGAAATAATTCTCCATGATGTGCAGCGACTGGACCGGCTCATCAGTGACATTTCCAATGCTTCCCGGCTTGATGCCGAATTGTCGCGGGAAGAACTGGGCACCGTTGATTTGCGGGACCTCCTGATGCAGCTTCTGGACGCCTTCCGGGAGCCACTGGACCGGGCAGAAAACAAGGAAGATATTTTGAATGTCGGCGTTGCAGAAAACAATATCAGACTGGAATTCCCGGATGATAGTCCCCTGATCGTAAGCGGCAACCATAGTCGTTTGGCCCAGGTATTTCGTAACCTTATTAACAACGCCTTGTCTTTTTCGCCGTCCGACGGTGCGGTAAATATCAAAGTTACCCGCCAAAAACATACAATCACAGTTGCTGTAGAAGATCAAGGGCAAGGAATTCCCGAAAATAAGCTGGAAGCTATTTTTGATCGTTTTTATACGCAGCGGCCCGAACATGAAAAATATGGCAGTCACTCAGGTCTGGGGCTTTCAATTGCCCGTCAGATCGTAGAGAATCATGGTGGACAGATTTTTGCTGCGAACCTGCAGGATAACGAGGGTAACACTAAAGGTGCCCGTTTCTCGGTTGTACTCAATGCGGTGTGATATGGATCAAAATAAACCTGAAAAACTGCTTATAGTCACAGGGCTTTCCGGCGCAGGGATGTCTTCAGCCCTGAAAAGCCTTGAAGATTTAGGTTATGAAGTATTCGATAATTTCCCCCTTACACTGGTAGAGCCGCTTCTGGAACAAAGCGATTCAGCACATCGAACCATAGCGATAGGTATCGATACAAGAACCAGAGGATTTATGCCGACTGAACTTGCCGCAACAGCTAAAAAACATCATGCAGAATTACTATTCATTACCTGCGATGATGCCATTCTGCAAAAGCGTTTCACTGAAACCAGGCGCAGACATCCAATGGCAAAAGATCGGCCCGTCATTGACGGCATCAGACGTGAGCATAAAATCCTTGAACCGCTAAAGGCCGAAGCAAATCACGTGATTGACACCACCAGCCTTTCCATTCACGACTTGCGCCGAATGATCGAGCAAAGATTTTCGCTCGGAGAATCCCGTCTGATGGTTACCGTTATGTCTTTTGGTTACAAAAACGGCCTGCCCCGAGAAGCAGATATCGTCATGGACGTGCGTTTTTTAAGAAACCCGCATTGGGATGAGAAGCTTAGACCAATGACCGGTAAAAATGAAAATGTATGCGCCTATATATCCGAAGACGAAAACCTTGAACCGTTCATGGAGGGCTTTACCAGACTTTTGAACGGGGTTCTGCCACGTTATACGCATGAAGGAAAGAATTACCTGACAATCGCAATAGGCTGCACCGGAGGCAAACACCGTTCAGTGTTTATAACGGAAAGAATTGCAGAATCATTGCGTGAGCAAGGTTACCAGACCCACATAGCCCACCGGGACATGCCAGTGCAGGCTAAGGCTACACCTTTGGAGCCGGAGCTTTAGGCGCCGGTGCAGCCGGCTTCACTGAACTTGCCTGAGCAGCCCTTTTAAAAGCATCTTTAAATGTCGTCATTTGCATCACCCTCAAAAATAAATACTGCGTTCTCGATAGAATTGCCTTCTCCGTTATTGGTATAGAAAACCACTTTGGACCTTCCATCCTCTAACTTGCCGGGAACAACATGAAACAAAGTTTTTGATTCTGTTTCTTCCCCCAGATCAAGAAGGCGCTGCCTGTCATTCAAAGCACTTATGAGGTTCATAACCCGCTTCTCCGACAGATCATACTTTTCATTTGCATCTACCACCGTGTATTCGCCGAAAGGTACATATTCGTTGAATCCTTCATCCCATTTCAAAACCTGAAAAGACTTTTCATACAGCGGATTCTGTCGGTATGTATACCTTGCTCGTTCGGCCGGTTCATTAAAGTCGGTATTGGTCATCTGTTTATTCTCACCAGATCATCGTGCAAATGCTTGCAATTCCTTTGCTATGCTTCTATTTTTCGCATGCAAAAATGAATATCCGATTAAAACTATACATTAACAGGAGCTTTAAATGCCAATTTCCCCGCAAGTCGTTGAAAATGATTACAAAGTTAAGGAAATCGGTCTTGCGGACTGGGGCCGCAAGGAAATGGTTCTGGCAGAAAAAGAAATGCCGGGACTGATGGCCGTTCGTGAAGAATACGGCCCATCCCAGCCCCTCAAAGGCGCACGCATTGCAGGCTGCCTGCACATGACTATCCAGACAGCTGTATTAATTGAAACCCTCACCCATCTTGGCGCAGAAGTCCGCTGGTCATCCTGCAATATATTTTCCACGCAGGACCATGCCGCATCAGCAATCGCCGCAGCCGGGATCCCTGTCTTCGCCTGGAAGGGAATGAATGATGAAGAATTCTGGTGGGCCATCGACATGACCATCGAAGGTCCGAATGGCTGGCGCCCAAATATGATCCTCGATGATGGAGGTGACCTCACCCTGCGTATGCATGAGAAATACCCGGAATTACTGGAAGACGTTCGCGGCATATCGGAGGAAACCACCACCGGAGTGCACCGTCTTTATGATATGGCTAAAAAAGGCACGCTTAAAGTTCCTGCCTTTAACGTTAATGACAGCGTTACCAAATCAAAATTTGATAACAAATATGGCTGCCGGGAAAGCCTTGTGGATGGCATTCGCCGCGCTACTGACGTCATGATGTCTGGCAAGGTAGCTGTCGTCGCAGGTTTTGGCGATGTCGGCAAAGGCAGCGCCGAATCGTTACGCAACGCCGGCGCACGGGTGATCGTAACCGAGATCGATCCGATCTGCGCTCTTCAGGCCGCGATGGAAGGTTACGAAGTTACCACAATGAACGAGGCGGCCCCTCGCGGTGATATATTTGTTACTTCCACCGGCAATGTTGATGTCATCACCGTTGATCATATGAGGGCCATGAAAGACGGCGCGATCGTCTGCAACATCGGCCACTTTGACAGCGAGATTCAGGTTGAGCCAACCCGCAATATGAAATGGC